>CAZBXJ010000001.1:0-11992 GCA_964495775.1 uncultured Thermoplasmatales archaeon
TTAAACATTATGCTCAATGAAATCAATGTTTATTCCATTGTTTGAATAAACATAATTTGCAATAGTCAAACAATGGTTCCGAGAATCTCAATGTTATAGAATTGTGCCACACAGCACTTCCATCAATAATGTATTAAACAACTTTCATTAAAAGTGATTTATGAGTAATGAATTATTGCCATAGCTTGTTGCTAATTGATGCCGAACAACAAACAACAAAATAAAATAAATATAGAATTTTATTTATCAGGGCCCGTAGGGTAGCTTGGCATCCTTGTGGCTTCGGGAGCCACAGACCCGAGTTCAAAAGGCATTGCCTGGAAATCTCGGCGGGCCCATTATTTTATTCTAATTTCACAATCTTCTCCACTTCTTTTATTATTTCTTTGTTGTGGATTAGATTTGCAACTTTTTCTATTTCTTTGTAAAGTGGCTTGTCATCATCAATTTTTTTAACATGTTTCCTCACCACTTCATAAGCTCTTTTAACTGCTGGAGATGGCTCTTCATTAATAAATTCTAGAGCTTGACAGGCAGTTATGAATTCAATGGCAACAACTTTTTCAGCATTCCTCAATATTCTTCTGCATTTTATGGCGGAGATACTTCCCATTGATTGATAATCTTCTTGGTTGGCAGAAGTAGGTATTGAATCAACACTTGGAAAAGATAAGCTTTTATTTTCGCTGACCAATGATGCAGCTGTATATTGTAAAATCATTAAACCAGAATTTAATCCTGGCTTCTCCGCTAAAAAAGCAGGCAATTCTGATAGCTTTTCATCCAATAAACGAAAAACCCTCCTTTCTGAAAAGCTCGAAAGTTTCGTTAAGATAATGTTGAGTAAATCCAATGATATTGCAACCGGCTCACCATGAAAATTCCCTCCAGAAAGCACTTCATTATCAAAAATTAGAGGATTATCTGTTGCAGAATTTATCTCTATGGATGCGATTTTTTCAATAAAATCTAAAGCTTCATAAAAAGCTCCAAATACTTGAGGCATGCAACGCAAGCTATAAGCATCTTGAACTTTACCTTTTCTACTAATCCCGCTATTTCTCGTCAAATTCCATAAATTCTTACTTGCTTTCATTTGCCCTCTATATGGGCGAGCTTCTGCTATTTCCTCCCGGAATGCATCATCTATTCCTCTCAATGCTTCAAAACTCATTGTTCCAGCAACCTGAGCATTTTTAAGCAAATTATATGCATCATGTAAAGCCAGGCATAATATGCTGGCCATAAATTGGCATCCATTTATTAACGCCAACCCCTCCTTTGCCTCAAGCTCCAAAGGTTTAATTTTAAGCTCATCTAAAACATCTTTAGCTGGCAGTATTTTTCCATTGTGAATTGCTTCACCCTCACCCATTAAAGCAAGAACAACATGGGCAAGCTGGACTAAATCACCACTTGCTCCAACTGAACCTTGGCTTGGAACAAACGGATAAAACTTTTTATTTAATGCTTCCGCCAATCTTTCAAGCACTTCATATCTTACACCAGAATAACCTTTTGCCAAGGAGTTAAGGCGCAGCAAAATCATGGCTCTAACTATCTCCTCCTCCAATGGCTCGCCTGCGCCGCAAGCATGGCTTCTTATCAAATTTTTCTGCAATTCTTTGATTTTATCGTTGCTTATCTTAACGTTTGCAAGTTCTCCAAATCCAGTATTTACTCCATATATGGGTTTATCCTCTGCCAAAATTTTCTCTATTGCTTTCCTCGCTTTTTCAACTTTTTCTTTAACTCCTTCTGCTATTTCTACTCTTTCTCCATATCTGGCAACATTTACCACATCCTCTATAGACAAATGCTCGCCATCCACGAGCATAATTATCCTCCCAGTTCTTTCAGTAACTCATATAACTCATCATCTTCAAAAATTTCTATTGCTTTCTTACACAATTCCAATGCTTTCTCTTTTTCATTTAATTCTTTATAGCTCTTTATTAAGCCAATATAAGCATCAATGTTTTCACCAAGCATTAAAGATTTTTTGTATTCTTCAACAGCATTTTCATAATTTTTCTCCTGAAAAGATATATCTCCTTTTATACAATATAAAATTTCATCTCTTCCAAACTTACTTTCTGCTATTTCAACAAATTTTCTCGCATTTTCATAATCATTTGCGGCAAGATAAATATCTGCAATTTTTACATATGTATTTAAGGTTGGAGATAGTTCCAAAGCTTTCAAAAATTCTTCTTTTGCATCTTTACCTTTATCCAACAGCAAAGCTCCATAAATCAAATGAAAATTTGGTAAGTTGTGTAGCATGATGGCTTCTTTAAGCACTTTCTCAGCCTTCTCTTCTTCGCCAATAGACATATAACTCATTGCCAGATATTCCATAACATAAGGGTCCCTGCTTTTTTTGTAAATCTCATCAAGATATTCCTTTGCTTTTTCCTCCTCTTTATCCATATAAATATTTGCAAGCAAAATATATGGCTGTAATTTATCTGGAAATTTATTTTTCATTTCAATAAGTGTTTTTTCCGCCTCTTCATTTTTTCCTTGCATTATTAAAGCAAATGCCAGTTGCAAATATCCTTCCATTTCTTCACCAAGCTGAATGGCTTTCCTAGCAAATTCTTCAGCTTTCCCATGTTTTCCTATTATAAGTAAAGCTCTTGCATATATTGCATTTAAATATCCATTCTCATATTTTTGAACCATTTCTTTAAGGAATTTCTCTTCTTTTTCAAATTCTCCTAACTCTTCATATATATCGCATATATTGGTTGATGATACTTCCACCTCTCCATGTTCTATAGCTTTCATAAAATATTGTATTGCATCATTATACAATCCTTTTCTTCTCGCACATATTCCCAGTCCATTGTAAACATCTGCATCTGGTTGGCTAAGCATTTCCTTAAAAATTTCTTCCGCTTTTTCTACCAAATCCATCGAAAGATATTCAACTGCACAGAGCATTTTTATTTCTCTATTTCCTTCCTTAGCCAAATCATTCAAAAAATCAATATACAATTCTGGATTTGCCATCTTTATATCTTCCATCACTGCTTTTTGTTGCTGTTTCATCTCATCCAGCATTTTCAATTCTTCTTCCTTCATTTCTTCATAGTGCATTTCCAAATGCTCTTTCATCTCTTCTCTACTTACTTTCTTCCCACAATATGGGCATTCTTCATATTCCATTTATTTCACCTACTCTAACATTGGCATTTTTATGCCAAACTTCTTTGCATTTTTAATAGCTTCTTCATAGCCAGCATCTGCATGCCTAACTATACCTAAGCCCGGATCAGTTATAAATACTCTTTTAATCCTCTCATCCGTCTCTTTGCTACCATCGCATATAACAACCATTCCAGCATGAGTTGAAAGCCCTATTCCTACACCTCCTCCGTTATGGATGGCAACATTGTCAGCGCCTGCCGCGCAGTTAAGCAATGCGTTTAATAAAGGCCAATCTGCTATTGCATCACTCCCATCCCTCATCTTTTCTGTTTCCCTGTTAGGAGAGGCAACGCTTCCAGCATCTAGATGGTCTCTGGAAATAGCTATTGGACCAATAACCTCTTCTCTCACAAGCTTATTTATTTCTAAAGCAAATTTATCGCGCTCTCCATATCCAAGCCAGCAGACTCTGGCTGGCAATCCTTCCCATGGCAAATGCTCTTCAGCCTTTTTAATCCAGTTTACAAGAATCTTATTATCTGGGAACCTTTTCATAACAAGTTCATCTGTAATTAAAATGTCCTCTGGATTTCCAGTTAAAGCAATCCATCTGAAAGGTCCTCGCCCTTCGCAAAACATTGGGCGTATATAAGCAAGAACAAATCCTGGATAATCAAAGGCATTTTTAACGCCTGCTTCATAAGCCTGCCCCCTCAAATTATTTCCGTAATCAAATACTATTGCTCCCTGCTTCTGGAATTTAAGCATGGCTTTACAATGCTCAGCCATTGATTTCATTGAAAGCTCAATATATTTCTTTGGGTCTGTCTGCCTAAGTTCTATAGCTTCATGCAAATTATCTCCCCAATAACCAGCTGGAACATATCCATTTAAAGCATCATGGGCAGAAGTTTGGTCTGTAACAACATCTGGAACAATACCTCTCTTTACCAACTCAGGATGAACATCTGCACAATTTCCGAGCAAACCAACAGATACAGCTTCCTTTTCTTCTTTTGCATTCTTAATTATTTCTAAAGCTTCATCCAAATCATCAGTCTTTTCATCGCAATATCCAGCTTTTATACGCCTATCAATGCGCTTTTCATCGCATTCCACAACCAGAGCAGCACCACCATTCATTTTTATTGCCAATGGCTGGGCGCCACCCATGCCTCCAAGCCCCCCAGTTAAAACGAATTTTCCTTTCAAAGTGCCATCAAAATGCTTTCTGGCGCAAGCAGCAAATGTCTCATAAGTTCCCTGGATTATGCCTTGTGTTCCTATATAGCACCACGAACCTGCCGTCATTTGTCCATACATTATTAAGCCCAAAGCTTCCAGCTCATAGAATTTTTCCCATGTGCTCCATTTTGGCACAAGATTGGCATTAGCAATCAAAACAATAGGGCTTTCTTTTCTTGTTTTAAAAACAGCCACCGGCTTTCCAGATTGAATAAGCAGTGTTTCATCTTCTTCAAGCTCCTTCAAAGTTTCAACAATTTTATGATAGCAATCCCAATTTCTTGCTACTTTGCCAGAGCCACCGTAAACAATTAGCTCTTCAGGCTTTTCAGCATTTTCTAAATTGTTTTCAAGCATTCTTAAAATACCTTCCTGCCTCCAACCTTTGCATCTCAAACTTTTTCCGCGGGCAGCTTTAACACGCATGTAATTAAAAGGTGTTTAGCTTAAAAAGTTTGGTGTGCATGATTTAAACAAAATAAAAAATATAATGCTTGTATCTATTACCTTTATGATTGAAAGGAAAGAAATATGGGAAGTTTTAGAAAACTATGATTTAGAAAAAATAAAAATCTCTGCCATAGCATCTCATTCTGCTCTAGATACGTTTGACGGTGCAAAAGAAGAAGGTTTCCCTACCATCGCCATCTGCCAGAAAGGACGCCACAGAACATATGCAGAATATTTTAAAACAAGAAAAATAGGTGATAAAACAATAGGGTGTGTAGATGAAGCATGGATTTTTGATAAATTTAAT
Source organism: uncultured Thermoplasmatales archaeon (assembly GCA_964495775.1). Classification (GTDB taxonomy): domain Archaea; phylum Thermoplasmatota; class E2; order UBA202; family JdFR-43; genus JAPDJP01. The sequence continues at coordinate 5,159 of CAZBXJ010000001.1, forward strand.
GAAATATTGTTGAAAAAAAATCAGGAAAAGCTTAGAAAGGAAAATGTTATTTTTATTCCAAACCGCTCCTTTACTTCATATTGTAACTTAAATGATATTGAAAACAATTTTTTTGTTCCTCTTTTCGGCTCAAGATGCCTGCTAAGAATGGAAGAAAGAGGAGAAAAGCGCGATTATTACTGGCTTCTGGAAAAGGAAGGATTACCATTTCCAGAAAAGATAGAAAATCCAGAAGAAATTGATGAACTATGTATTGTTAAATTGCACCATGCTGTTAAAAAATTGGAGAGAGGCTTTTTTACATGCGCTTCATATAAGGAATATAAGGAAAAGGCAGAGAAATTGATAAAACAGGGAGTAATAACTAAAGATGATTTGGAGAAAGCAAGGATAGAGAGATACATTATTGGACCTGTTTTCAATTTAGATTTCTTTTACTCTCCAATTTTAAAACAGATTGAATTGTTGGGCATAGACTGGAGATTTGAGACAAGTTTGGATGGACATGTAAGATTACCTGCTGATCAACAGCTTAGCTTGCCGGAGAAGCAAAAAATTCCAGAATATACAGTTTGCGGGCATAATACTGCAACTTTAAGAGAATCATTGCTTGAAAAAGCTTTTAACTTAGCAGAAAAATTTGTTGAAGCCTGTAAAAAACATTATGATTATGGTATCATTGGTCCATTTTGTTTGCAAACATGCGTTGATAAGGATTTGAATTTTTATATTTATGATGTTGCTCCTCGCATAGGAGGAGGAACAAACATACATATGGCTATAGGTCATCCATATGGAAATACGCTATGGCGCTGCAACATGTCAACCGGAAGAAGAACGGCACTGGAAATTAAAATAGCTATAGAAGAAGAAAAAATAAAGGAGATTGTTAGCTAGCTCCTTATAAAAAGCTGTACTTCCAGAACACTCACGCTATTATAATTTCCTGCATAATCATAGGCAACAGCAGTTATATTATAAATGCCTATGCCATGCAAATCAAATTCAAAAGGTGCACTTTCCTTTTCTCCTTCTAAAGAATCGCCAATATAAAATTCAACTTTTTCTAAGCCAGATAAAGCATCTGAAGCTTCCACTTCTACCGTATATTTTCCTATTACCATTGTATCTCTTGGAATCCTTGGTGTAATAAATTTTTTCCCTCTAAAGTAAATGTATCCCGGCTCAAAATTTAAAAACGATATGGAAGGAGCTGTCTTATCTATTTTTATTGTCATATTGGTACATCTCACATTACTGCTCCCATCTTTGGCATAGCATTCAAGCAAATAAATTCCATCTTTCTGCAATTTAACAGGCATAACATAATCAAACCAAGTTCCTCCGTTTATTCTGTATTTCAACTCCTTTATTTTGCTTTCATTATCTGTGGCATTTAAATATACAGTTACATTGCCAACATACCATCCATTGTTGCCTTCGCTCCCGCTAACAACCATTTTCAAATAGGGAGGGTTTTTATCCTTCTTTTCCAAGCATCCAATGCTGAGCAACAATATGGCAGTTAATATCGCAACTGCCTTCTTCATCTCCACCAGTCCTCATCAAATCTCCTCAAATCCAATTTAGCCCAATCATTCTGGTCATATTCTTCATCATCTCCATTTGAATAATCAACGAGCTTGAATACATATCTGTAGTTCATACAACTTTCATATGGAGCCCATATCCAATAACCACGCTGCCATGGGAAGCGTGTAGATTCATTGTCAATTCCCTCAAATTCCATTAAGCCCAAATTGTGCCCTAACTCATGCATAAAAACGCTTGCCATTGCTGTTATATAATTGCTACCCTGCAATCTTATGCTCCATAACCAGTTCCTAACATACTGCGCTCCAATTACAAAGCCATCCCTATAAAACATTCTCCCTCCCGCAGGGCGCCAATACCATTCTATTTGGCTACAGATTATTGCATAATGAAATACTCCCTTTCTCCAGTAATTTGGATCCCCTCTCAGGAAATACTTCATTCTCGCAGCCATTAAATCATTGCTGTCCATTCCTTTATCATACGGAATTAAATCTCCTCCTCCGCCCATAGAGCCATCGTCGAAATGCACTGTTATATTGTGCTTTATAAAAGCATCACAAATCATATACTGGCTTTCTTTTGGTAAAGTGTAGTCTTCTTGCCATGGATACTTTGCTTTCATAAAATCAACTTCAATGAATATGTCTTGAGCAAATGGATCAGAAAGCCATCTGCTTGTCTCCCACTCTTCAATGTTGTCCAAGCCATCTTCATCTGGGTCAAGATGTATATGCTCTTCTGGCACCACAGGGTTATAGCCATATTTATCCTCCCAATCGCATGGTATGCCATCTCCATCTACATCAACATTGCTATAATCTTTGCTTGTATTTAGCCCATATTTTATTTTTTCCCAGTAAGTCATTCTATCTCCATCTTCTTCCCATTCATAAATGTCAAACCATATCTCATAGTCATTTTGACAGTAATCTCCATCTTCATAGCCTGTAGAGTGTCCATAGCCATTTACATCTCCTAAATAATCATCTCCATACCATTCTCCAGTTGTTAAATTGAAAAATACTTTCAGTGCTTTTCCATATAAGTAATCTCCCTTTTCTCCGCTTATATCACAAAGCTCATCTACAATCCCTTTTTTCCATACCTCTATTCTTATTGGTATTACTTTATTCTCTTCATATTTTACCTCTTTAAAAGCCATAGGCCATTCAAACCATATGTCCATACCTTCAAAAACTTGTTCCCACTGACTTTCCTCCTCATCAATATATATTTTGAAATAGATTTTATTATTTTGCAAATCATGGCTTCTTATCCTTTTTACATCAACAACAACAGTAACATTTTGTGGTTCATTTAATAGCTCCTTTTTTTCATTAAAAATTTTTGTGTTATCTCTGTTATAGGCAATAGCTGGCATAATTAGTGCTAACACCAAAATGAAAGCAATAGCTTTTCCTCTCATGATAAATGCATTATTTATCTGTATATGAATTTAACTGCTTATATCCTTTATTTCAAATATTATGTTTCCATCTACCCCCTTCATATGATATTTTTTGCAATCTTTTTGCATATCTATATTTTCAGCAAAAACATACAGATTTCCTTCAAAAACTCTTACAAAATCAAAAAATGGAAAACCATCTTTATCCAATAATTTTGCTTCCAATCCTTCATCTATATCTTTTATCACAATCATTAATGGAAATGTTGCATTGCCTGGCATCCCAGTATCATTTATATCAAATGTACAGCTTATATTCAATGTTTCATTTTGCAATGGAATAATTGGCATTTCAAATTCCTTCCAATCTTCTCCTACAGATATATTTATCTCTGTTTCTAATAAATCATCTTCATCATCTTTTTTTGAAGTAACGTACAAGGAATAAATTTTGACTTCAACTTTTAAATTTCTCAATGGATCCATATCCTTTCCATCTGGTATGCTGTCATTATCAACATCTGGATTCTGCAAATATTGCTTTATTGTTTCATCATCTATTCCCATTTTCTTATAAAACATTATTTCTTCATAATCTGCTCGCCAGAAATAATTATCTCCATCTATATCATCTCTCCAATCTGTTGGATTTGAATGGAAAATTCTGACCTCATCATAATCAGTTAAGCCATCACCATCCGTATCCGCTTTTCTAGGGTCTGTTGCTACACCTCCATGGTATGGAGATTCTTCATAATCAGTTAAGCCATCACCATCCGTATCTTTTTTATATGGATCCGATGTAACCTGATAAGTATATGAAGTACTGTTGTAGAGATAAATTACTTTTACCTTCCAGCCTTCCTTTTCCAGTTCATTTGGAATTCCATCTCCATCTATATCCTCTTTGTTTAAACATCCAGAAAAAGTTGAAATTAGCAACAGGAAAATTATTACAGCTATTATCTTCTTCATTTTTTATATTTTCTTTTTAATTCTTCAATTTTTCTCCCTTTCATTTTCCTTTTTTCCATTTCCTTTAACTTTTCCATTTCCGCAATCAGCTTTTTCTCTATTGCATCAAAGGATAGGTTTATCTTTTTAATAATCTCCTTTCCCATTTCTCTCATTTTAATTGCTTCTCTTTTAGCCATTAATTTATTTCTTCTTATTGGAATCAATGCTTTTTCTATTTCAATTTCATCTGGTTCGATTAAAATTCCACTCCTTTCATCGTATCTGTATTCTGGTATTTTGGGCATCATTGGTTTTTTAGGCTGTGGAGGAAATTCCAATTTTGGCAAAGTTGGCATGTCTATTTTAACTGCCATTTTGGTTGCAAGTCTTTTAACTTTCTCATACAATTCCTGTATTTTCTTCTTTCTCACCTCATATTCTTCTTTTATTTTCTCGCACTCTTCCTTCCATGCATTATATACAGAAAGCCATGCCTCATTCCATTCTGCTTTAATTTTATTCTCCAACTTTCTTTGCTTTTCCACTGCAATTTTCTTTAACTTTTTCTGCTGTTTTTCAAATTTCTTCCAATCTTTATAAAAATAGATTGCTGAAAGCCATTCCTCCTTCATTTCCTTCAAGATTTTCTTCCTCTCTTTGGCATTCAATTTAGCCAATTCTTCCTTTTCTTCTTTCCAGGGCTTTGGAATAATATAGCTCGGACTATTTACTCTATGGAATGCAAATCCAACAGATATAAATGCAATTAAAGTGGGCAAACTACTCAGTATAGCAACAGTTTGGCCCAATGTTAAATGAAAGCCCTCTACCATAACAACTATTGCAGCTACCTTCGATACTGCTTTTGTTGCCCTTACCTCCACCAAGAGCATATGTGTTGTGCCCTGCTTATATATGCCTTCTGGCGGGGTGACAAAATATATGTATACTGTTGTTTCCTGTTTTGGAGAAAGAATGACTTTATTTTGAGATACAATACAATGCCAGTTTGGAGGGATGTATACAGGAGTAATTTCGAAATAATCTTCATAGTTGCCATAATTTATTATTTTAATGGGGACACTATATATTCCTTCTTGCTTTGCCTTTATATATGGTTTTTCTATAAGAACATCAAAGGAATGATATGGAGCAGATTTAACATGAAAAGTATAGTTGGCATGATGCCAGTTTCCATATATATCTCTCAACTTGCCATAGAGATGTATGGTTGCATAGTTTGAGGGGCGAGCAGAGGCAGTAACATACACATGCCCTACCTTTGTTTCATTTGGATAGAAAAATGTCCATGTGGGTGAAACATAAGCAGTCCATCCCTCTCCTACGACAGTTACTTTAAATTCCACATAGAATGCATACAAATTTGTTTGAAAATATCCTCCATTGTAGAATTTAAAATAAAAAATATGGCTACTGGTAGGCTCCACCTCCGCAACAATGCTTCCAATAGCTTCAATCCTTAAATTAATGAACTGGGCAAAAGGTTCATCTGTATCCTGAGAATTAGAAAAGGGAATAAAAATTGACAATAGAAGTAAGGAAAAAAGAAATAAGGAAATAATTGTATAGCGCATGTTACTTTTTCTTCTTAGCCATTAGTAAGCCTGCAATGGCTAATCCTGCTATTAAGAATATTGCGTCAAACCCGGGTACATAAAATCCTTTATTCTTTGCCATACAATATACGTATGTTTCATAACTTGTTATAAGATCTATGTCATCTGTTCTTCTTACCCATCTTCCTCCCTGATATTCCCAGTATGGTGCCTCTGATTTTGCCTTAGCCTTAATTATGAACTGTGTCCAGTCGTTATGATACGAAATAGCGGTGCCATGTGGTGATGTTAAAGTTACTGTAACTGTTGCATATGGATATGTCTCATCTCCCGGTTGCTTTGGCTCAATTTTCACTGTTGATGGATTTATAATGTATTTCCATCCTCCACCGGGTTCTTTATCTGCAGTTAAGTCAACTATAACAGGAGAATTCCCATAATTATAGATATGCAAAATGAATGGTAGCTCTCTATCTGGAGCAGTTCTTTCTATTGGTTGCACAGCAGATACTGCAATTTCAGTGAATGGATTGTATGCTACCTGTATGCTGAACTTAGCTTCATCTATTTGTCTAAATATTCCTCCAGTAACTAATCTTCCTCTTACAGCAACTATAACCTCTCCTCTATCTCCAGCTGTAATATCATGTTTTCTTACTCCAAGCGCAAGTGTTACATATTCTTGCTTTCCTGGAGCTAACACCATTGTCTGTGGGGAAGCTGTAACTACAAGCCAATCAGGAGAGCCCTCAATAGATACTTCAATATAAACAGGTAAATAACCAAAAAAATAGGGAGTATATTCTATGGAAACCTGCATTTGCTGGACTTCATATCTCTGCACATAAATTGCGGGGCTATCTGGAACTGCATTGATTTTCCCCCATGGAATGGCATTTGCTCCCTGCGACAAAAATAACGCTACACCAACTACAGCCAATATAACGCTTTTTTTGAACATTTTAATCCCTCAGATAATCTGATATTGGAAATTCCATATTTATTTTTTTCCTCCTTCCTCTTCCTCCTCTTCTTCCTCCGTCTCTCTTCTTATCTCAACCCTCTCCGGAAAATAACTCAATATTATTATGTCTCCCACTGCAGAAACCCATCTGTAAGGCACTGCAACATCCATGCCACCTTCAACAAATTCTTTATTAGTATCTGTGAGAATTAGCTTATCTATTTTCTTTTCTTCAATGTCAATTAAAACATCTCTTACCTCACCAACATATCTTCCCCTACTCGTATAAACCGGCAAATTAATGAATTCTGTTATTTCCATTTTTATCACAAGCTTTAATATAAAACGATTTTAAATAATTATGGTTTGTT
>CAZBXJ010000001.1:12092-22375 GCA_964495775.1 uncultured Thermoplasmatales archaeon
TCCATTTTTATCACAAGCTTTAATATAAAACGATTTTAAATAATTATGGTTTGTTCCAATGTTTCATTTGTTCAGCTTATCAATTATTTTATCAACAATCTTCATAAATGCTTCTTTTGCTTCGCCATCTTCTTTTACAAATGGTATGCCTGCATCTCCCCCTATAACAATTTTTTCATCTATAGGAATTCTTCCAAGAAAATCTACTCCCAGTTCTTTTGCAGCGTGTTCTCCCCCTCCTATTTTGAACAAATTTATTTCCTTTCCGCAATGAGGGCAGCGAAATCCACTCATATTTTCTATTATGCCTAAAACGTGCATATTGAGGCGAAGAGCGAAATTAACTGCCCTCCTGCTATCCAATAAAGCAACATCTTGAGGAGTGGTAACGATGACAGCATTGCTATCTTTTAAAAGCTGAGCTATGCTAAGTGCTTCATCTCCTGTTCCAGGTGGCAAGTCAACAATAAGGAAATCGAGTTTACCCCATTTTACATCTCCAATAAACTGCTTTATTGCAGTCATTTTTAACGGCCCCCTCCATATTACGGGGGCATCTTCATTGAGCATAAAAGCCAATGAAATTACTTTTAGATGTGGCAAAGCTTTAATTGGTTGCATTCCTTCTTTATCCCCATAAACATTTTCATGTTCTATTCCAAGCATTTTTGGAACATTTGGTCCATGAATATCTGCATCAAGCAATCCAGTTTCATATCCTCTATTGGCAAGAGCATATGCCAAATTTACAGCTACAGTTGTTTTTCCAACACCTCCTTTTCCACTTAAAATAGCTATTTTATGTTTTATGTTCTTCAAATTCTCTTCTATTTTTTTATCCAATTCTTTAATCACACATTGTTATGCTGAACCAATAATAAAATTTATGTTTGTCTTATCCTTTCATAATCATGAAAAAAATAGCATTTATAGCTGCAATAGCTTTAGTAGCTATTTCCTTCCAGCTTATGGCAGATGAACCTCCAAGTGTTGTATATGTGGATGATGATTTTGATGAATCAACTCCTCAATGGAATATTACCTGCTTTAATTCCATTCAAAATGCCATAAATGCGGTTGCGGAGGGTGGAAAAATAATTATATATGATGGCACATACAATGAAAATTTGGTTATAAATAAGTCGGTAGCAATTTATGGAAATGGAAATGTTTGCATCCAAGGCGATTCTGGGGATGTTGTGGTAATAAATGCACTAAATGTTATTTTGGAAAATCTTTCAATAAAAGGAGGGGATAAGGGAATTTATGTCATGGAAGACAATTGCAGAATCTACAATTGTAGTGTGAGTAATAATGAAGTATACAATATCTGGATAATAAGTTCCAATAATGTTATTTCAGATTGCTATATTGGAGAATCAAAATATGGGGTTGGACTAGGTGGAGCTAATTATAATAAAATATATGGCTGTTTCATAGCAAACCACAGTGAAAATGGCATTTACTTTAATGAATCCCAATTTAATTTGATAGAAAAATGCAGAATTTATAACAATAGTTATGGCATCTATTTCTTCAATTCCTCTTTTAACAAAATATTTGGGAATGAAATAAAATGGAATGGGCATGGTGCATATTTTGTTTCATCTGATGTGTCCTCCAATAACAACATTATCTATCATAACAACTTTATAAGCAATGACCAGCAAGCTTATGATGAATGCCAAAACATCTGGTACAATGAAACTTTACAGGAGGGAAATTACTGGGACGATTTTGACTCACCAGAAGAAGGAGCATATGATAATGATGGCGATGGCATCATCGACAATCCATATGAGATTGAAGTGGACAATTTTGATTTATATCCTCTGGCAAATCCCTTTGATTTATATCCACCATTTACTAAAGCAACAGTAAAGGGGATAATGGGCAACAATGGATGGTATGTTAGCAATGTAACTGTATATTTAAATGCAACAGATAATGAAAGCAAAGCTATTATATATTATATTGTAGATGGCATGGCAAAGCAGGGAAATGAAAGTGTTGTAATAGAGCTTTCTGATGGGGTTCATGAAATAAAATATTATGCAGTAGATGCAAATGGAAATGAAGAGAAGATGAAAAAACTAATAATAAAAGTTGACACAACCCCTCCATCAATAAGCTATTCTTTGAATCCTTCATTACCGAATGGTAAAAATGGATGGTATGTAAGCAATGTTGAAATTTCTTTGTCTGCAGAAGACGAAAGTGGCATAGATGAATTAAATTACAAAATCGATGCGAGCGGATGGGAAGATTATACTGGCTTTTTCTTTATATCTGTAGAAGGGATTCATAATGTATTTTTCAGAGCGGTTGATATGGCAGGAAATGAAGAGGTTGTAAATATTACTTTAAAAATTGATCAGTTACCTCCAGAAATAAATATCAATAGACCATCAGATGAATATGTGAAAGGCATCTTTTCAATCCTGTGGAATGCAAGTGATAATATTGATAAAAATTTGGATGGAAACATTTCCATCTTCTATTCCTATGACAATGGAACAAGTTGGGTAGAAATAGCCACAAATATTAACAATACCGGAAATTTTGTTTGGAACAGCTACGGATACAAGGATTCAAAGAATGCAATGATTAAAATTGAGGCGGAGGATGATGCGGGGAATGTTGGCAACGCCACCACTTCCTTTATCCTTGACAATTTACCGCCAGTTGTTATAATTGATGAGCCATCGGAAGGAAGATATTATGGACTCGATGAATATGGAAATATACTTATTGATGTGATATGGGAAGCATATGATGATGTTGATGATGATTTAAATGGTGCAATAAGCATCGAATATTATGATGGAAGCTGGCATACTTTAATTTCAAATCATTCAAATACGGGAAGATACACGTTTAATGCAAAAGATTGGGAAGATGGGAAATATAAGATAAAAGTTTCTGCTGTAGATGATGCTGGAAATGTTGGAACAGCCATAACTGGAAACTTCACCATAGATAAGAAACCACCATTCATATATGTGTCCCGCCCGCTCGAAGGATATATTTATATAAATCTTTTTGGCAGAGAAATAATTCCGCCCGTTCCATTGATAGCTTTGCCATATGATGCAGTTATAATTGGAAAGATAACAGTTGAAGTAAGTGCTTCAGATACTCATTCTGGAATTCAGAGAGTGGAAATAAAGGCTGGTGAAGATTCATATGTGGATTATGCGCCACCATACAAATTTGATTGGAATCCATCATTAGGTGTATGTAGCTTGGAAGCAATTGCATATGATAATGCTGGAAATTCAGCAAGCTATAGGATGGATAAAATACTCTGTATAAATGTATGAGCCGAAAATATGAAAATGATGCAAGCCATGAATGAAACATTTGCATAAAAGCATACTTTCTATTACTTTTATTCTATTTTTGAAAATGTAATTGCAAGTGAAAATGATAGGGTTTTCAGAAGTTTAAAGAGAGTCTATTGTAGCTGCACAATTTCTTTATAAAATCTGGTCAAATTCATAGTTTTCCCATTTTCTTTCATTTAAAAGAATTTCGAGTTCAATGGGTGTCAGAATAGGTTTCTTATATTTATCCATATCATCTATTGCAACTCTTGGACATGCTGTGGAAATATAGCAATCAAATTCCATGTAATCTATTTTTTCATCTACATCATTTAAAACTATAAGATAAGCCTTCTTCCCTTTTTCTTCTATTAACTTTTTTAATCTTCTTGCCAGTTCCAATCTTTTCTGCCCTATTTTTCTGCTTACAATTATTCCAAATTTTTCTGCATCCATTGCTTTTGCAATCACCGCATATCTCTTCTTCAAAATTTTATTTGCCTCCTTTTTTATTTCATCTGCATATATTCTTTTTTCAATGGGATTCGCCACCACCACGTTCTTTTTACTGGCTAAATATAAGCCAACTGGATGGAAAAAACCATCTCCTATGAATAAAAAGGAGTCAACATAATTTGAAATGGAAGTAGCTGAAGAAAAATCACATCCTAAAATCTGCCCATCATATGCTGTTCTTCTGCTTTTCTTTCCAATAAAAACCTTATATCCATTTCTTTCCAAATATTTCTTACATTCTTTCAATTTATGAGCATATGGTGTTATTGTTGCCAGCCCAACATTTTTTCCAAGATATTTAAATGCTCCATTCAAAAATGAAACATCAAAATCATATTTTGCTTCAATGAAAGCAACTTCAGGCTTATATTTTCTTCTTAAATAAGGCATTTCTGTCTCTCCAATACATATTATTTTTTCAATTCCTTCATAGCTGACAAAATCGCATGCTCCATAACAGCTTTCTGCAAGCAAAAAAGCATTTATTCCATTCTCTTCCAAAAAATCCAAAATTTTTTTTGCATACGGAATAAAACCTTCAGGCAATTTTATAGCTACTTTTTTGCCCTTTGCTTCTTCAAGCAATCTCTTTTCATCAATTTCATAATATTTTAACTTCATCATTAACTTCAATGTTTACCAGTGTTTTTATTTCCATACCTATTTCATTTTCAATCCTCTCCTTTTCTCCTTTACAAATTGCAATATATATTCCCCTTATTTCTACTCCAATTTCCTTTAAAGCTTTAACAACTGCTATTAAAGTGCCACCTGTACTAATAACATCATCTACAATAACAATTTTATCTCCTTTTTTGAGACCATTTATATACAATTTTGATTCAGAATATCCTGTCTTTTGGACAACTTCTTTTTCCCCATCCAATCCATATTTTCTTTTTCTTATAATTGTAAATGGAATGCCAGTTTTCAATGACAATGCTGTTGCTATAGGAATTCCCATTGCTTCCATTGTAACGATTTTATCGCATGGAGGCATTTCTTTTGCAATCTCCTCAACAATTTCATTTAGCAATGAAGGCTTTATCTCTGGAATGCCATCTGTTATAGGATGGACAACATAATTATAATCTCTTTTCTTAACAATTGGTGCATTTTTTAATGATTTAACAAGCTCTTTCATTTAATCACCCTTTCCAAATCATCTACAAATTTATTAATCATATCCTTTGTCACGTGAGGCATTGCAACAACCCTTATTGTCCCATTTTCTTCATCAACACCAACATACCATTTCATTTTTGCCAATTTTCTTGCAACTTCTCTTGCATTTCCCACTTTTATTGCCAGCAAATTTAGCTCAGGCTCAAAATACTCTATACTCCTTTCATCAAGAAGTTTTGCCAAATGCTTTATTACGTCCATGCATTTAATGGCTATCTTTTCATACCCTTTCATGCCGATGTAGCTCAGAGTTGCATAGGCTGAAGCAGCCGCCGCTCCAGGGCGGGTGCCCAGCAGTGAAAATTGGTATTTTGTATGGGTGCATTTACTTTCCACCCTTATTTCCTCCAACCATTTCTTTTCTCTTAGCAGAAGAAAACCGCAGGGTATGCAAATCATTCCCATTTTGTGTCCATCTACGCATATGCTACTTATTTTTGCTCTAAAATCAAAAATTTTTTTGGAGATAAATGGGGCAACAAATCCTCCAAAAGCTGCATCAACATGCAAGAAAACATTTTCTTCATTACATATTTCTGCTATTTCCTCAATTTCATCAATGTATCCAAAATTTGTATTTCCCGCTATCGCAACAACGCAGGCTGTATCTTTGCTTAACTTTCCTTTAATATCTTTTGCCCTCATATATAAATTACAATCTATAACTTTAAGCTTTAAATCAAGCAATGAAGAAGCTTTTTCAAAAGAAAAATGGGCTTGCTTTGGAACAATTACCCCCTTCTTTTTGCTTAACCTTTTAAAAATCCACAATGCTGTAATATTGCTTTCTGTTCCTCCAGATGTAAGTATGCCTGCATAGCTTGGAGGGGCATGAAGAAGTTTGGCAACCCATTCAATAGCTTTTTCTTCCAATTCTTTCGTGCCTTTAAATAACCCATAATCTCCAAGATTAGTTTCAATAAACATTTCATAAGCTTTTTTTGCAACTTCATGAGGCATTGTGCACATAGAGCCAAGTATTTGATCAAAATTTGCATCCTTTTCCTTTGCTTTTTTTAGTTTTTCAAACACATTCACAAAAATAAGATACATATAATATATAAAAGTTCGAGTGAAAAATCTTTTAGTAGGAATTGTTAAGCCATCCCAACGCCTATTTCTATTTTATTTGCGGAGATACTGTAACAAGAAAAAAATATATAGGGGAATGGGTTGTTAGCAGGATGGTGAGCGATGAGATAATGGAAGACATTCTTTTGTGTTTATTAATTTTCAATGTAGAAAATAAAGATAGATGGATGGATAAGGAAATTTTGAAATTAAAATTAAGTTGTAATGAATTAGAATTTGAAGATGCCATCAAAAACTTAAAAGAAAAGGAATATATTGAATTTAGAAATGATAGCTATCTACGCATAACATCAAACGGTATCAATTACATAATTCAAAAAGTTTAAATTATATCTGGTTTTTATATACTTGTTATTTAATTAAAATTTTTCTAAAGGATTTCGTTATATTTAAATATCATATCCAAATAAACTTGACAATGGTCTTAAACCCTTTGCTTTTCAATCTTTTTATTCCTACACTCCTTTTATCTTATGTTGGAAAATGGGAATTATATAAACAATTTTTTGAGGAATCACCTGTTGCTTTAACTGTTGTTGAAGAAAATGGTCTAATAAGCTATGCAAATAAAAAATTTGCAGAATTAACTGGCTATGAGTTGCACGAAATTATTGGAGAGCATTTTACAAAATTTGTCGCTCCAGAAGATAGGCAAAGAATGGAAGAATATCATAAGAGAAGAATAGAGGGAAAAGAGGCTCCAGAAGAATATGAATATAAATGCTTGAGGAAAGATGGAGAAATAAGATATGTGAGATTAAAAGCAATTAGATTGCCTGAAAATAGGACGATTTCATGTAAAATTGATATTACCGAAGAAAAGAAAGCGAAAGAAATGCAAGTTATCTTTGAAAAAATGGCTCATACGGCAATGGCTGCCCTCTTCATATGTCATGATGACCATCTTGTTTACGTTAATCCAGCAATGGAAAAAATAACGGGATATAATAAGGATGAACTTCTCAAAATGAGTTTTTGGGAACTGGTGAGAGAAGACTATAGAAAGGATATAATGGAAAAAGTAAAGGAAAGAAAGGCAGGACAATTCTATGAGTTACCAATACTTTCAAAAGATGGGAAAGAGAAATGGTTATTTTGTACTTTTACTAACATAACATACAAAGATAAGCCTGCGGTGCTTGGCACCGCCGTTGATATTACAGAAAGAAAGAGGAGCGAGGAGGAAATAAAGGAAAGGGAAAGAAGATTTGAATTTCTTTATAAAAATAGCCCTATTTTCAATGTTATAATTGGATTTGATGGAAAAATTGTAGATGTAAATGATTATTTCTTAGAAGCTACAGGATATAAAAAAGAAGAAGTTGTAGGAAAGCCAGCCATAGATTTTGTTGCAGATTATCATAGGAAAAAAGCTTGGGAACAGTTGCAAAGAGATTTAAAAGGAGAGAAAACTCCTCCTATTGAAATAGATATTATAGGTAAAAAGAAAATCCATACTGTATACTTTGGAGAAGGAAGTGTAATAGTGCATGAAAAGGGAAAGCCTATTGGTGTTTTAATAAGTGGTGTAGATATTACAGAAAGAAAGAAAATGGAAGAAGCTTTAAGAGAATCTGAAGAAAAATACAAGATGCTAGTTGAACTAAGTCAGGAGGGAATTTGCATCGATGATGAAAATGAGAGAATAGTTTTTGCAAATGAAGCTTTTGCAAAAGCCTTGGGATATAAAAAGGAGGAGTTGCTGGGAAAGAATATATTGGATATAGTTCATAAAGAAGATGCAGAGAAATTAAGGAAGGAAATAGATAAAAGAAGGAAAGGAGAAGCCAGTAAATATGAAATCAGGCTTTTAACAAAAGATGGAAATACAAAAACTTTCATAGTATCTGCAATTCCTCTCTATAAAAATGGTAAATTTATAGGGAGCTTAAGCGTTAATTTGGATATTACAGAAAGAAAAAAAGCAGAGGAAAAGTTGGCGGAAAGTGAAGCATTGTATAGAGCTATAACTGAATATTCACAAAGCGGAATATTTATATTGCAAGATGGAAAATTTAAATTTGCAAATACAAAATTTTTGGAATATACAGGATATACCACGGATGATATAGAAAAGATTAACTACTGGGAAATTATTCATGAGAAAGATAGAGAAAAGATTATTAATGCTGTTGAGGCAGTAATGGAAGGGCAGGAGGTAAATGTGCCAGAATTTAGATATATAAAAAAGGATGGTACAATAAGATGGGCAATTGGAACAGGAACGGCAATAGAATATAAAGGAAAACCAGCTTTTCTTGGAGTGATGACAGATATAACCGAGCTTAAAAAATTGTATGAGAAAGAAAGAAAATTTATAGAAGATACTTCTCATTATTTTTTGAATCCTCTTTGCATAGCAAAGGGGTATATTGAATTGGCAAAAAGCAGAATAAATGGAGAAGAAAAAATAATGCTGGAAAAAGCTGAAGAAGCCATACTAAGGGTTGAAAAAGTGATTAAAAATATTGTTAGTAAAGGTGAGATACATGAGTAGGATATTGTTAATAGTTGAGGATGAAGAGGATATGCAGGAGTTAATGAAGCGTTATATAAGAAAGGCTGGACTGGATTTGGAGATATACTCTGCTTACGATGGAAAAGAAGGTGTAGAAATGTATAAAAAGCTCATGCAAGATGGCAAAAAACCAGATTTGGTAATAATGGATTTAAAACTTCCAGAAATGGATGGAGTTGAAGCTACAAAAAAGATAAAGGAAATTGATAAAGATGCAGTAATATATGGCTTTACCGCATTTTTCGATACAGATTGGGCGGATCGATTACTTAAAGCGGGAGCTAAAAAAATCATCCCAAGATACGTTGGCTTTGAAGGATTCGTAAAGGAGCTTAAAGAATTCTTTGGAAAATGAAAATAGCCATTGTAGGGTGCGGGGCGGGGGGAGGAACAGCAGCGCAATTTGCGAGGAAAACAAATAGGAAGGCAGAGATTATTGTTTATGATAAGGAAAGGTATGGGCAATATTCAAAATGTGCCTTGCCTCTTGTTATTGCTGAAAAAGATTGGAAGGAAATAATCGAGTTTCCACCAAGCTGGTTTGAAAAAAATGGAATAGAATACAGGCATGAGGAGGTTTATAAAATTGATTTGGAAGGAAGGGTAATTGAAGGGGAGAAAGAAGAGGATTTTGATAAAGTAATAGTTGCAACTGGAGCTGAGCCATCCTGTCCTTTTGAAGCACAGAATGCTTTGTTTTTGCGTTGCTTAGACGATGCAATTGAAATTAGGAATAAGATTAAAAAAGGTGGGCAGGCAGTTATAGTTGGAGCTGGTTTAATAGGGCTGGAAGTAGCGGAAGCTTTAGCTAAATGCAAAATGAATGTTAAGGTGTTGGAATACATGCCATATATCCTTCCAAATATGCTGGATGAAGATGTTGCAAATTATTTGCTTAAAAAATTGCCTTTAGATGTTGAACTTGGCTGTAAAGTAGAAAAAATTGAAGAGGGGAAAGTAATTGCTGATGAAGAATATAAAGCTGACTTAGCAATTGTTGCAGTCGGAAATAAAGCAATTACACCTTTTGGAAAAGCTATAGAGGTGGATGAAAAATGTATGTTTGCTGAAAATGCGTTTGCAGTTGGAGATTGTACAATAATAAGGGATTTTTTTGGAAGAAAGATTCAAGTTGGTTTGGGAAGCATAGCTGTAAGGCAAGGAATGGTAGCTGGAATTAATTCTGCAGGAGGAAATGAAACCATTTTGCCTTCACTGCTTCCAAAAACAACTAAAATTTTTGGAATTGAAGTTGCATCTGTTGGGTTGTTAAGCAATGAAGTGGATGGTTTTTCATCAAAGTACATAGGGAAAGATTTGCCACATTATATGGATGGAAATGATATTTTAGTTAAAGTTATAGCAAATAAAGAAGGCAAAATAGTTGGTTGCCAGGCTATAGGAAACGGAGCATCAAAAATTATAGATAGAGTTGCTTTGGCTATATATAATAGAATGCATGTTGGCATGCTATCTAAAATGGAAAATGCCTATGCTCCAACCGTTGCTCCTGTTTTCGACGCAGTTAGCATAGCTTGCCAAATGCTGACTAAAAAAATGGAAAAAGGGAGAAGTTAATCTCTTCCTCCTTTCCAGTACGCCATGCCATCGCTTCTATACACAAAGAATGCTTCTCCTATTGTTAT
>CAZBXJ010000002.1:0-17396 GCA_964495775.1 uncultured Thermoplasmatales archaeon
GGCGATGCTCATTTCCTTTTCCTCCTTAGGATTATAAAGATGATGGCAAAAATAGTATAAAATATTTCTATTCCTCCTTCTCTTTTCTCCACCTTATAATTCCAGTCATACCAGAATATGTTTTCAAAATATTCTGCAATGTCTTTATTTTCTATCACGATTCCTATCTCCCTATTTCTTCTAACAGAATTTTCTCCCCAATTTATTGAAGAAATGAGGATCTTTTCCCCATCTACAATTAATCCTTTATTGTGTATGGTGTATTGGCTGTGTAATTTAACTTTTATACCCTTTTCTTCCAAAAACTCTTTTGTTTCCCTGTTTATTACTGAACTCCATCCATATTCATATTTGTTCAATATGACATAAACTTTTACACCACTTTCATTTTTATTTAATATCTCTCTTATAAATGGATTTAGCCCACTTTCCCATTCCAGCTGTATGTATGCCTGCTCAACTAAAATTTCTTCCTCCGCTTCCTTTATTAAATTTATTATCTCCTCCTCAGCATTATCTGGAGCCAGAATTATTGAAAAATTAAAGGAAGTATTTACTTCAAAAGCATCAAATTTTGGCTTATAATCTCCTTTTGGAACATAATAGCTTATTGAATAATCTTCTGGTGGTTTGCCATGGGTGAAGCTTGTTTCATTATATTCTACACAATCTTTATAATTCCAGTCGTAATAGAAAACTTCTTTTAAAAACTCGCTTCCATCTCCACTCTCCACAACAATTCCCCACTCTCTATTTCCATAAGTATTGTCTTTTGGTATTCCGCTTTTCCCCCAATTCGCTGAATGAATTATGAATTTATCATTCAAAACAACATATTTTGCATGATTATATCTATATCTTTTATAGATTCCACTCTCTTCATCATTTAGCATATATCTTAGTTCTGCTTTTTTGCTAAGCATATGTGCAATATATCTCTCATCCATTGGTATTCCACCATATACATTTCCATCAAGAAGAATTTTAATCTCCGCATTACTTTCGTTCAAAATCTCTGCCAAGAAAGGATTTGTAAAAAGATATAGATTTATTAGCAAGAATGAAGCATTTTTTAATTCATTTGCAACAACATCATAGGAGCAATCTGGTGAGCAAAATGCAACTGCAAATGATGCCTTTCCATGAAATGGGAAAAAATCTGATTGCCCTATAATATATGTTCTGTTATATTCCCAATCCTTGCTTGTATTCGTATCAATTGCATCTTTTCTTTTTAAAATAACTCCTTTATCCACACTTTCAACAGCTTTTCCATTCCATCCCTCATCAAAGTAGGCGTTGCCATACACAACAACATCTATGGTATGATTGTATCTATTTTTTAAACAAACAACACTGCCTTCATTCGAGAGAATAAAGCTCCCCACTCTTTCCATATCAGGAAGAGATGAGCAATCATAATACTCATAATTTGCATCAAATCCAGTGTCTTCTTTAAATGAAGTTCCATTTTGTGTAACATATATTTTTTCACCTGGCTGAAGAATGTGGCTTGGAAAAATAATTTTGTTTTGTTTACCAGCTTTTTTCCAAGGTTGAGTAGTTATGTAATAGCCTTCCAAGTTTATTTCTTTATCATCAGCATTCAAAATTGCAATATACTCATTATTTCGATGTGGATAGCAATGATAATATACTTCTGAAATCAATAAATTTGCTTTTTTACATGGCAGAACAGTAATATTGCAATAACCCATGCTATTTGATTCATTCTCATCTTTCACACAAACAATTATTTTATGTTCTCCGGGCTTATTTTTTGTATCCCAAATTATGGATGGCAACCTATAATAATTAATTGAATCATAATAGACCCTTCCCATTAAATGTGATGAATCAATCTCATCATAGTAAAATGAGACTGCAAATGATCCGTTGCCTTTTACCCTTTCCACCCTTGCTTTTATTTCAACCAATTCTCCATCATATACTGTTTCTTTATCAGCTTTTACCCATTTAACAGATACGTCAATGCCTTCCGCAATCGGAAGAAGAAATAGAATAAATGAAACTATAAACAATGCTCGCACAATTAAAATATCATTCTTGTAAATGAATTTATTGTTTTATGAAATATCATACGATAAAATGAAAGTGGTTGCATTGTTTGCTTTGCGCTAAAGAGTTTACTATAATAACATTTCCTTTCATTTTAGTTTGACGCTCCATATTTTTAGAGTTTAAACGATAATATCTTATTCTCATTCTTCTTTAAATTCGTGGAATTGGATAAAAATGAATTTATACTTTGGGAGAGGAGTGCAAATGTAAAAATTAAATTTGTGAAGATAGCTGGAAGATTATACATAACCAATAAAAGGATTATTTTCAGTCCATATGTAGGTAAAAATTTTGATATTTGTTTGAAAGACATAGAGAATGTGGAGATAACAGGAAGGTTATTTAAAAGATTGAAAATTACTGCAAAAGGTAAAGAATATGCTTTTCTGACAAAAGGTGTGAAAAATTTGCTATTGCTTATAAAAAATTTAGTGAAAAAGATTAAACAATGAAAAATGGCTGTTGTTTTTCAAAAATTGTTAAAATAAAGAAGCATGAAGAAATTTATTAACACAATTTCAATTAATTAACTCAAAAACAAATGATTTATAAATTACTGGTGCTACATGCTATATGAATGTAATTGAGACTAAGGAACTAACAAAAGTATATGGAGACTTAGTTGCAGTAGATAACATTTCGTTTGAAGTAAGAAAAGGAGAAATTTTTGCATTACTCGGCCCTAATGGAGCGGGAAAAACAACAACTGTGGAAATGCTTGAAATGATTAGGAAGCCAACATCTGGAGAGATTTATTTGTTTGGGGACAAACCAAATGAAAAAATTAAGGAAAGAATCGGTGTTCTTCCTCAGGAATTCCAGTCTTTTGAAAGACTAACAGTAAGGGAAACTCTTCTTTATTTTTCTTCCCTGTATAAAAATGGCGTAGATGTGGATGAGCTTATTGAATTAATTGATTTAAATGAAAAAAGAAATGAATTGTACAAAAATTTGTCATCTGGATTGAAACAAAGAGTGGGAGTAGCTATTGCATTGGTTAATGATCCAGATTTGATTTTTCTTGATGAACCTACAACTGGATTAGATCCTTCTGCAAGAAGGAATTTGTGGGAAGTCACAAAAAATTTGAAGAAACAGGGAAAGACAATCTTTTTAACCACCCATTATATGGAAGAAGCTGAATATCTTGCAGATAGAGTTGCAATTATGAATAAGGGAAAAATAATTGATGTAGGAAAGCCAAATGAACTTATTGAAAAGTATGGGGGGAAGCCAAAAGTAAAGATATGGGGAATTAATGAACTCAAAGGATATGAATATAAAAAAATGGAAGGAGGAATAGAAATAGTAATAGAAAATGAAAAAGAGATATCTTCTATAATATCTTTCCTCGATGCTAAAAAATTAAAATTTGAAAGAATAGAAATAGAAAGAGCAAATCTTGAAGATGTCTTTATAAAATTAACTGGAAGGAGGTTGGTGGATGAAAGAAATAATTAAAGATTTTGAATTGAGTATCAAAAATTGGTATAGAAATAAAGCAGCTGTATTCTGGACTGTTGCATTTCCAGTATTGCTTATTTTAATTTTTGGTGCAATTTTTTCTGGAGGAGAACAAAAAATATTGCTGGGCATCCAAGATTTAGACAATTCATTTGCTTCAAAAGCTTTTATAGAGAACATATCAAAAATAGAGATTGTTGATGTTAAAATAATAAAAGCTGATGAGGACATAAAGGAATTTGTAAAAGAACATGGTGCTGCATTGCAAATTCCAGAAGGTTTTCAGGATGCATTGATGGGAAAAGAGGAAATAAATCTTACCTTATATTTGGACCCTTCAAAAGAAACAACCAATTCTGCTGTAAGAACATTTGTTTCAAATGTTTTAAATGAACTTAATATAAAGCTAAACAATGGAAAAAGTTATATAAAATGTAAAGAAGAAAGTGTGATAAGCGAGGAATACAAATATATTGACTATTTCATTCCAGGAGTAATTGGCATGACAATAATGACCTCTGCAATCTATGGAAGCGTTGAAATTAATTTAAAATATAGAAAAAGAGGGATTCTAAAGAAGCTATTAACTACTCCTTTAAAAAGAAGCCATTGGGTTTTTGCAAAAATGCTTTACTTCCTTTTCATGGCATTTTTATCAACCTTCATTATAATTGGAGTGGGAAAACTCGTTTTTGATTCAAAAATCAACCTAAATTTATTTTATTTGCTCATCATCGTTTCTGCATCTTTTGCTTTTACAGGTATAGGAATGTTAATTGCCAGATTTGTAAATGAGGAAGAAACTGCAGATTCTGCAGCAAGCGCCGTTATATTTCCAATGATGTTTTTAGCTGGAACTTTCTTCCCGTTAGAAATAATGCCTTCCTATCTTCAAGCTTTTGCCAAAATCCTGCCATTGTATTATGTAAATGAAGGATTAAGAAATGCAATGATTTTTGGAGATTTCCATAAAAGTTTGCTAAACTTGGCTGTAATTTCTGTATTTGCAACCATTGTATTTATTATAGGTGTACTCACCACAAAATGGGAAGAAGATTAAGCCCTCAATGCCGATGGCTCCTCTCCTCCGTGCCAGCTCAGGCGAGGGCGCACCTTTATTACATGCGTTGTTTCTGATGTATCATCTATAATCAATGCAACGCCTTTTTCAGTTCCCACCTTTTTTATTGCTTCTTCTATATTTTCAAGCATGTAAGTTGGGCGGATTTTTGACAAAGCATCTATGTCTTCTTGAGATGTTAGGCGGTGACAGATTATGATGTCGCTGTGCGAGAGAACTTCTTCATCCAATGAGCTTGGTCTTTGGGTGGCTAAAATTAAAGATACTCCAGGCTGTCTTCCCTGACGCATCCATTGTTTTATTAAAATATCCTTGGATAAACATCTTTCCATGGGTAGAAAAACGTGGGCTTCATCTATTGCAAGCCATGTCTGAGGGATTTCCTCTTCTAACTCTTTCCTTTCAATCATTGCCTCCTCATATTTTCTTCTTTCTCTTATTCTTGCTTCAAAAATTTTTCTGGCTATTAATGCAACAACAACAATTTTTAGCTCTTCTGGATAACTGCTTAAATCAAGAATAGTTGCTTTTCCGGTCTTAACAACTTCATTTATTGGCAATCCATTCTTATCAAAAATTTCCCATGATTTTGCCATAAGAAGGAAATTTTCTGCAATTACTTTTGCTTCATCTTTTATTCTCTCATCATTTTTTATATAATCTATTATATCATCTATTGAAAAGTTTTTGCCTAATTCATTAATTGCTCTTCCTATAATGGCAGATACATAATCTGTTGGCTTCAGATTAAAAAGCTGTGCCCAGTGCAATGGACTTAATTCATCTGTTTTTATCAGCAACTTCCTTGCCTCTATTCCTTTTTTTCTATATTCTTCAACATTGATGGGGGAGGAAAGTATTCTTAAATCAAAATTTTTTGGTTTTAATTTCCATCTTTCCAGTAAATCCTTTTCCTTTTCATTCGGATAAAACAATGTCCAGAAGATTCCCAAGGTATCAACAACTACAATACCTATATTTTTTCTTATTTCTTCTTCCAGTGATAGCATTTCTTCTATGAATACTCCCATTGTATATGATTTTCCATATCCTCTTTTACCACAAATTAAAATTACATGCGGTTTCAATGCATCAATAAAAACATCTGCTCCTAAGGAAGCATCGAGAGCATAATATCTTCCTATATTTATAGCCCCTCCTTGCCCCTTTTCTCTTCTCCCCAAAACATATGATTTGCCAGATATACTCATCGAAAGATATATAGCTTGAAAATTAATTAACTTTTGGATGTGCAATTATTCTGCAGGGAAGGAGGGGGGCAGGAGGGTTATTTTTATTGATTGTGAAAATTGTGGAAGTTCCTCTTCGCTTATCGATGAAAATTGCAGGCAGGGAATATTAAAAATATTGGCAAAGGAACATGCAGAAAGGGTTGTTTTAAATCATCCTTTTGTTAAGGTATTTGAAGGAAAGGCATTGGAGCTTTTAAAAAATTTGGCAGGTTTTGCTGATGAACTCAGCAACCTTAACATTAAATATAATGATGAATGTGAGGAGTGTGAGACAAAGAAAAAATTCGATGAAATAAAAAATATTGCATTTAATGAACCAATCAAAGCATATAAAAAACTTAAGAAATTTTTAGGAAAAAGAAAGAAGCCTGTTATTCTTGAAGGAAAATGTGGCGAATGTGTTAAATTGTTGTATGAAAATTTAAAGGAAATAATTTGGAGAAATAGTTTAGAAAGAAAAATAGATGATAGCAAAGACAGCAATTTCTATTATATGTATGAATTGCAACCATATGTTAGACCTATCTTTTTTGATACATATATACATTTAGCCCCTCCTCCTGATGCAGTTTTCATTAAAAAATATGAAGTTAAAAGAAAAGGAGGAAGGGCTTTACAAGTAGCTTTGTATTCGTTGGCAAGTAGACCGGAAAAAATGTATTTTGTAATTCCTCCAGAATATAATTTACCTTCTGAAGAGCTAAAAATTTTACAGAAAGTTAAAGAAAATTTGGCAAAACATCGTCCAAAAGATATTTCTTTTATGGAGCCAGAAAATGCAAGAGATTATTTTATGAAATTTGCCAAGGATAAAATAAGAGAAATTGCTGAAGAAGAAGGCGTTCATATTGATATAGAAAAATTGGATAGCTTGGCAGATATTTTTGCAAAATATACTGCCGGTCTTGGCTTGCTAGAGGATTTGCTTTTAGATAAAAACATACAGGATATTTATATAAATGCTCCTGTTGCCAACAACCCCTTGCATATTGTATGGCAAGGCGAGGAGTATACAACCAATATTTACTTTTCTGAAAAGGATGTTGAAGCATTATCAACAAGATTTAGAAGTTTAAGCGGGCGCCCTTTTTCTGAAGCCTCTCCAATCTTGGATATGGGCTTAGAGGAATATTCTTCAAGAATTGCCGCCATCTCCGCCCCTCTCACTCCAAAAGGAGTGGCTTTTGCTATTCGACGCCATGCCATAACGCCTTGGACTTTGCCAAAGCTTGTTTATTATGATATGCTCAGCCCGTTAGCTGCTGGCTTGCTAAGTTTTTTTGTTGATGGGCAGGCTACAATATTAATTGCTGGAAGCAGAGGAGCAGGAAAAACCTCTTTACTTTCCTCCTTAATTTTAGAAATTCCCCAGAGATTCAGAATTTTAACCTTAGAAGATACTCCAGAAATTTCAGTTGATGATTTGCAAGCGTTGGGATATAAAATACAATCATTAATAACCCAACCAATTACAGCTGGAGAAGGAAGTGGTATAGATCCCGCAACAGCTTTGAGAACAGCACTGAGGCTTGGAGAATCTGTTTTAATACTTGGAGAGGTAAGGGGAGAGGAAACAAAAGTTCTTTTTGAAGCAATGCGTGTTGGCGCAGCAGGCAATGTTGTTTTAGGCACCATTCACGGAGCGACAACAAGAGATGTTTTTGAAAGAATCGTCTATGATATTGGTGTCCCAGCAACTTCATTTAAAGCAACAGATATTGTTGTAATCGCCGCCCCAATAAGGATAGGAGGAGGAATGGAAAAGAAGAGGAGGGTTGTTCAAATATCTGAAGTTATAAAAGCTGGCTGGGGAAAGGATGTTGATCCGGATAAAATTTTTGCAGATATCATGATATATAATACTGAAAAAGATGTTTTAGAAGCAACTGATTTGCTTGATATGGGACAATCTGAAATTATTGGTAAGATAGCAAAAGATTGGGGGATAAGCATAGAGGAAGCTTTAGAGAATATATCTTTGAGGGCTAAAATAAAGGAGGAAATGGTAAAATATGGTAGAGAAAATGAAGCTGTTTTGGAAGCTGAATCTGTAAGAGATGCAAATAATGCATACTGGATGCTGTTGGAAGAAAGTAAAAATGAACATGGCAAACCAGATTATAAAGAAATATGGGAAAAATGGAAGAAATGGTTTAAGGAATATGTAAAAAGAATATGAATTACGAAAGTTTGTGCAGGAAGATAAATAAAAAATTTTCGTGGATTACTAATGTAGAAAAGTTAAAAAAAGAAGTAGAGAGAAAGGTTTCTCAAGAATTTCTTGATTCTTTGAACTTTACTGGCTTAGATTTGGAACCATGGGAAATTATTCTTTTTTCATATGCTGGTGCTTTTATTTCTTTTTTACTTGCTTTGTTTTTAGATTTAATTATTCTTGCATTTTATGGATTTGAATTTGGCAGAGTTGGAATATTTACTTTTCTTCTGATGTTTGCAGTAACAATTGGTTTGCCATTCTTTGCCATACATTTCATTTCGGAATATCCAAAAATTAAGGCAAGGCATATGAAAATTCATTCGTTGGGAGATATACCGGAAGTTTTAAGCTATATTGTAATGTATTTGAAGCTCATCCCAAATCTGGAGAATGCTTTTAGATTTGCTGCCAAAGAATCAAATACCTCCTTGGGGAAGGATTTAAGAAAATTAATGTGGGATTTGGAGATTAGAATCCATAAGAGTATAGAAGATGCAATAACATATTTTGCAAACCTATGGGGAAAATGGAGTGATTATTTAAAGAGAGCCTTCCATTTAATAAGAAGTTCTGTTCATGAAAGGGATGAAGGACAAAGGACAATTACTTTAGACAGGGCTTTAGATGTTGTTCTGGATGGAACAAAAAATACAATGGTAGAATTTGCAAACAGACTTCATCAGCCAACATTAGTAATTTATTCAATAGGAGTCATGATTCCTTTGGCATTGGTGGCGATGCTTCCTGCGGTTGGGCTTGTTGGCTTCCGCCTTTCAATTTTTCAAGTTCTTATTTTGTATGATATTATTTTGCCTGTTTTGCTCTTCATTTATATAAGAAAAGTTTTGTTAGAAAGACCAGCCACATTTAGTCCTCCTCATGTGCCTTCCAGCCATCCTTATGTGGCTAAAATAAACAGGAAGGCAAATTTTACAATGGCTTTAATACTTGGCTTTCTGCTTTCTCTGCCAGGAATAATTTTTATGATTTTGCCGTTTTTTCCTTTAAAAGGAGGCTTAGTTGATTTCATTTCTAAGCCTGCTGAAGAAGGGGGATTAAATGCATATTTTCCAGTAACTTTATTCATCCTGTGGGGATTTACAGCTTTTATCTCCACTTATTGCCTATCAACATATTCTGCCTATAAAAAGGTGAGAGATGAAATAAAGGAAATGGAGAAGGAATTTAGCGATTCTTTATATGTTTTGGGGAAAAGGATTATGGAAGGGAAACCTGCTGAAGAAGCATTTGCCTATGCATCAGAAGCTTTAAAAGGCTCAAAAATGGGAGAATTATTTGGAAAAACTTTTTTCAACTTACAATCAATGAGAATGAATACAAATGATGCTTTGTTTGATAAAAAATTTGGCTCTTTAAAACATGTTTATTCTGATAGAATCAAAGCTATAATGAGGTTGTTTGTTGAAGGAATAAAGAAAAGTTATGTAGCAGCGGGATTGGCAATAGTTAAAATTGCTGATCATTTGAAACAACTGCAGGATGTTGAAAGAAATATAAGAAATGCTTTAGGAACGCTAACTTCAACACTTAAAACAACAGCAACAGTATTTGCTCCAATGATAGCAGGCGTAACATTAGGAATTGCAAAGCTAATTTATGGAGTGATGTCAAAAATAGATTGGAAAATGATTTCCGAGGAAAACTCTCAGTTTTTATTTGGCTCTCCTAAATTTTCAATAGAGAATGTTAGGCCTGAGTATCTGGTGTTAGTTATTGGAATTTACATAATTCTTCTTGTTCTATTGCTAATTAGATTTGCAAATGGAATTGATGAAGGAGATGATAGAATTCAATATTTATATGAGATTGGTAAAGCTCTTCCAACAGCAGTATTTTTATTTAGCATTGTTACCATAATGTCAATGTTTTTCTTCCAAGGAATGGCTCCCTAAAATTATAAATATGAGATGCTATAAGAAAATGTGAGAATTTACGTTGAAGTATATGGATGCGCAGCAAATAGAGGAGATGCATCAATAATTGAAGGAATGCTATTAAAAGAAGGACATGAAATAGTTGAAAATATAAAAGATGCTGATGCCATTATAATTCTAACATGCACGGTTATAGATACTACCCAACAAAGAATGATACATAGGATAAAAGAGCTTAAAAAGGAAGGGAAGAAGCTAATTGTTGCTGGTTGTATGGCTTCTGCTCAGCCAGAGATAGTGAAAAAAATTGGGAAAGATATTCTTCTCTTGCCTCCGAGAGATGTGCATAAAATTGTTGAGCTTTTAAATGGAAAAAAGGTGGAAGTTGAAGAAAAAGCCGGTTTGCCGAGGAAAGCGGATTTACGTTTAAATGTGCCAATATCAGATGGCTGTCTATATAGCTGTTCATACTGCATAACTAAAAAGGCAAGGGGAAATTTAACCTCCTATTCCATGGATAAATTAGTTAATGATATAAAAGAAGCCATTAAAAATGGCTGTAAGGAAATTCGTCTTACTTCCCAAGATACTGCTTCATATGGATTTGATTCAAAGGATTATAGGTTGCCAGATTTAATTAATGAAGTTGCAAATATTGAAGGTGAATTTATGATTAGAGTCGGAATGATGCATCCTCTATCGGCAATAAAAATTTTAGATGAATTGTTAGAAGCTTACAAAAATGAGAAAGTGTATAAGTTTCTTCACCTCCCTCTACAATCTGCATCTCCAAAAATATTAAAGGAGATGAGAAGGGGCTATACGTATGAAATGTTTAAGGAAATAGTTAATGAATTCAGAAAAAAGTTTGATAATTTGCATTTTGCAACAGATATAATTGTTGCTTTTCCTGGAGAAAGCGAAGAGGATTTTCAAATGACTGTTGAAGCAATAAAAGAATTAAAGCCTGATGTTGTAAATATAACTCGCTTCTCTCCCCGCCCCAACACGCCAGCAGCAAAAATGAAAAAACTCCCAACTCAAGTTGCAAAGGAAAGGAGTAGAAAGCTAACCTGCGTTGTAAACCAAATTTCATATGAAAATAATTTGAGGTATGTTGGAAAAATTTATAAAGCATTGATACTGGAAGAATATAAGGAATGGAAGGTTGGAAAAATAGATAACTATAAATCTGTATTTGTAGATAAAGCTGAATTAGGAAAGTTTATAAAAGTTAAAACAATAAGTGCAACCTCAACGCATTTAAATGCAATAAGTATGGAGGAAAAATGAAGAAGAATGGAAGTTTGGTATTGCCAGGAGAAATTGTAGCAAAAAGCGAGGAGCTGAAAGCAGGAGAAGGCACCTTTGAGGAAAAGGGAGAAATAATATCAAGTGTCGTAGGGATATTTAAAATAGATAGAAAAAATATGAAGGCAATTGTTGAGCCAATTACTGATGTTCCCCTCGTTTTAAAAGAAGGCGACACAGCTATATGTGAAGTAAAGCAAATAATGGATGTAATGGTAATAGTTAAGATTATTCATATTGCGGGAAGAAAGAGGCAAATAGCTGGTGAAAAAGATGCTGCAATTCATATTTCAAATATAAGCGATGAGTTTATTGAGGATATAAGGAAAAAATTCAGGATAGGCGATATTGTAAGGGCAAAAATAATAAAGGCAGAGCCAGCTATTCAACTTACTACAAAAAATGCTGGCTTGGGTGTAATAAAAGCATTCTGTTCAAACTGTAGAAATCCTCTCATTAGAAAAGGAAATAAATTGGAATGTCCAATGTGTGGGAATGTTGAAGAGAGAAAGCTTGCAGATGATTATGGAGAAGGAAAGTTAGACAGGGTGATTGAAAATGGAGGTAAAAATAAAGAAAGAAAGTGATAAGGAGTTGGAATTTGAGGTAATAGAGGAAAAAACCATATTGAATCCTTTAAAAGAAAAGCTTTTGGAATTTGAAGAAGTTGAGTTTGCAGAGTGGAAAGTGGCGCATCCTCTGGTTTCTAATCCAGAATTTTATGTTAGGGTAAGCAAAGGAAACGTTAAAAAAGTTGTTAAGAAAGCCATAGAAGAGCTTAAAAAAGATATAGAAGATTTGCAAAAACAAATAGAATAATGGAAGAAGAAATAGGCATTGAAACATTTCTAACAAAATCTAAAGGGATAAAAGGGAAAATAAAGAAAGAACCAGAGGATTTTGTTGTTGAAGAAGTGCCAATTTTTCCCCCTCCAGGAAATGGAAAATATGTAATAGCAAGAGTAACATCAAGAAATTGGGAGACAAACAGGCTGATAGAAAAACTTACTTCTGAACTTCACATTCCATCAAGTCGTATTGGATATGCAGGGATAAAAGATAAAAGAGCAATAACTGCACAGCTAATGTCATTTCCAGTTAGCATAGAAAAATTAAAAAGCATATCAATTCCAGATGTTAAAATTGAAATTTTGTATAAGTCTCCTAAGCCAGTTTATCCTGGAAAATTAATTGGAAACAGGTTTCATATAGTGATAAGGGATTTTGAAGGAAATGAAAAAGATGTGGAAAGAGTAATAAACGAAATAAAAGAATATGGAGGTTTTCCAAATTTTTTTGGTGTGCAAAGATTTGGAATAGCTCGCCCTATAACACATATTGTAGGAAAATATATTCTAAAAAATAAGCTGAAAGAAGCTGTAATGACTTATGTTGCTTATCCTTTGAAGGGGGAAGAAGATGAATGCTATGAGGCAAGAAAATTTCTTCATGAGACAGGGGATTTTAAAAAAGCTTTGGAAATTTATCCCAAAAAACTAAATTTTGAGAGAAGGATAATTGCTTATTTGGCTGAGCATCCCAATGAATGGAAGAATGCTTTGTTACAGCTTCCAAAAAATTTGATAAAAATTTTCGTTCATGCTTATCAATCATACCTATTCAATAAAATTTTATCCAAGAGGATAAAGGAGGAATTGCCGATTAATCAAGCTATTGAAGGAGACATTATTATTCCATGGAATAAGGAAATGGTTGTGCAGGCAGAAAATGGCATATTTGTTAACGAAAAAAATATTGAGAAGATAAATAGGCAGATTAAGAACAACAAATGTTTTCCTTCTGGTGCTATAGTTGGCTATGATTTAGTTTTGGCTAAAGGAAAAATGGGAGAAATAGAAAAAGAGATTATGGAAGAAGAAGAAATTGATTGTAATGAATTTAAAATGAAACATTTACCACAATTTGCTTCTAAAGGAATGAGGAGGATTATATTTGTTCCCCTCCGAAATTTAAAATGGTGGATTGAAAATAATAGTCTGCATTTGCAATTTTTTCTTCCTAAAGGTTGCTATGCAACATCTTTATTGCGAGAAATAATGAAAGCAGATATTTTTAGCTATTAAAATGATGATATACTCCCATTATACAAAAATCATACTGCAAATTGTGCAAAATATCACAATAACAAAAATCTTATTCTATTGATAAGCTGTTATAATCATGGCTATTATCGCAAGAAATAGCAGCATTGCTCACCATTTATTTTTACATCGAATAATTTTTTATTACAATGCTATTTTCCAAGCATGATTATATTTGATAATCATGCTCATCTGAGCGAGAGAGGAAAGCCAGTTGAAGCTGTGCTGGATTTTAAAAAATATGGGGGCACTCATATTAACTTCTGTCCCTATACTGATGTTGAAAGCGTAATTAGAAATAAAAGTTATATGAAATGCTATGAGAAGGGAATAAAACTTGCAAAGAAAGTTATGGAAAAAACAGGAGTAAAAATTTATTTGACTCTGGGCCCATATCCAATTGATTATTTAAAGTTAAGGGAAAAAGTAGGGAGAGAGAAGGCTATTGAGTTGATGAAAAAAGGAATGGAAGAAGCCCAAAAGCTTTGTATGGAAGGAAAAGCAATTGCAATAGGAGAGGTAGGAAGACCGCATTTTAAGGTAGATAAACAAGCTTGGGAAGATAGCAATAAAATTTTGGAATACGGCATGATGCTTGCCAAAGAGGCAGATGTTCCAATAATATTGCATATGGAAAAAGCAACTCAAAAAAATCTTAAGGAAATGGCAGAGATGGCTAAAAAAGTAGGGATGGAAGTTGATAAAGTAATAAAGCATTATTCCCCTCCATTAATCCTTGAAGAAGAAAATCATGGAATCTTTCCATCTGTTCTGGCAACAGATGAAAATATTGAAGAAGCAATTAAAAAAGGAAGAAGGTTTATGCTTGAAACAGATTTCTTAGATGACTTAAATAGGCCAGGAGCTGTTCTTGCTTTAAGAACCATTCCAAAGAAGTTAAAGAAATTTTTGAGACAGGGTTTAATAAATGAAGATGATATTGCCATTATTAACAAAGAAAATCCAGAGAAAATATATGGAATAGAATTAGATTAAAGCAATCTCAGGAATGACCAATTCTTTCTTGCAATTTTTACAAACATAGTATATTCTACCATTAAATTTATGCTCAAGCATTACACCCCCACATTCAGGGCACCTTTTCATGCTATCACTTTGCTAACTTTTTGCTATCAATAATTCTTTCAGCTTATATAAATTTTTCGCCAATGATTTAAAGAAGCCATATATTACTTCCAATGAAAAGACCGAGCTTTGATGAATATTTTATGAAGATTGCAAAAATAGTGGCTACTCGCTCCACATGTTTAAGAAGGCAGGTTGGGGCTGTAATAGTAAAAGATAATCATATTCTTTCTACAGGCTACAATGGGGCGCCGAAAGGCTTTAGGCACTGTGAGGAAGTTGGCTGTATAAGGGAAAAGCTTGGCATTCCTAAGGGGCAGAGACATGAGTTATGCAGAGGATTGCATGCTGAACAAAATGCAATTATACAGGCTGCTGTTTTTGGAGTATCTATAAAAGGCGCCACCATATACACAACACACTTTCCATGCAGTGTTTGCATGAAAATGCTTGTAAATGCAGAAATAAAGGAAATTGTTTATTTAAATGATTATCCAGATGATTTGGCGAAGCAAATTTTAAAGGAAAGTAATATAAAGGTGAGAAAATTAGAGGGCTGATGGACTTAAAAGAAAAAGCCTTGCCGATGATTAGAGACATTGTCTTTGCTATAGCAATAGTTGGATTATTACTTGCAATTCTGTGGGGATACACAGGACAATTTCCGCATTCTCCAATGGTTGTCGTTACATCTGGCTCTATGATGCATGAAGATGCTCCTTTTGGAAGAATAGGAACTATTGATCCAGGAGATTTGGTTTTAGTTAAAAAAATACATGGGAAAGATGATGTAATTACAAGAGGGCCTTCCTATGCCCCTACAACAAAACACAAAACATATGGAGATTATGGAGATGTAATAATATACATACCAGATAGAAATGGAGATGGAATAGCTGATAAGGATGCCACACCAATTATCCATAGAGCCATTTGCTGGGTGCAAGTTAATCCAGATGGAACCTATACCATAGAGGAATATGGCCTATACAATGTTTCTTCCATAACCATATCAGAGCTTGGATTAAGCAATTATAAGCCTCCTCATAATGGCTTCATAACAAAAGGAGATCACAATCCTTCTGCAGATCAAGCAACTAGACAGGGCTCCTTGCCAGCAATATCAACACCTGTTAAGCCGGAATGGATTATAGGAAAAGCAAGAGGAGAAGTGCCATGGTTTGGTCTGATAAAATTGGTTTTCTTTGGCGATGAAAATATTCAAGGAGAACCAGGATGGGTAAGAATAGGAAATGCTGTTGCTCCAAAAGATGAATGGATTTGCTTGGGAATATCATTGTTTATTTTAGTAGGAATTCCAACCATATGGGATGCATATAAATTTTACAAAAAATGGAAGTCAGAGAAGCTTAGATTGTAATTTTGGTTTATAATTTCTTGTCTTTGGCAGGCTATCGTCTTTTTCAAGCAATTCCTTTATTTTGTATGGACAGGACACTTCTATTTCTCTTGTTCTTCCATATCTTCCCTTTGAAATCAAACGAGCATTTATTATGCCCAGCATATCCAGTTCAGATATTAAATCAGCTACTCTCCTTTGTGTAAGCACGTTTATGCCAGCTAACTTGCACAAATCTTTGTAAATGATATAAAGCTCTCCAGTTGTTAAATTATCCTGATGCTCTGTTCCTATTAATGCTGCCATCAAAACAAGCTTTGTCTGTATGGGCAATGTTCTGACAATTTCTGTTACTCTATCCAATTCAATTTTATTCTCCGCCAGCCTAACATGCTTTTCAGTAACTTTATCTCCTCCAAGCCTATCTGCAATTTCAGCAGAGACCCTCAACAAATCTAAAGCCCTTCTTGCATCTCCATGCTCCTGGGCTGCCAGCGCTGCACATAAAGGGATTACATTTTCTTCAAGCACACCTTCTTTAAAGGCAATTTTCGCCCTCTCTCCCAGTATATCACACAACTCATCTGCTGAATATGGAGGGAAAACCAGATTTTCCTCTCCTAAGGAAGATTTAACTCTTGGGTCAAGAAATTCTGTAAATTTTAAGTCGTTTGAAATGCCTATTATTGATGTTCTAGCTTTTTCCAAATCATAATTTAGGCGGGAAAGATTGTAAAGAACCTCATCTCCTTTAAGTTTATCTACTTCATCAAGAACTATTACAGTTACTCCCTTTGTTCTCTCTATTGCATTAATAAGCTTATTGTAAACCTCATCTGTTGGCCAACCAGTAAAGGGCACTCTGTCTTCCCACGACTTTATAAAATGGTTTGCAATATTCTGCAACACCCTATATTGAGTATCTACAATCTCACAATTAATATAAACAAAATTTGTATTTACCTGCAATTCTCTCCCTTTTGCAACCAACTGCTTTCCAATGAATTTTGCCACCGCAGTTTTTCCTGTGCCCGTCTTACCATAAATAAAAACATTGGATGGTGTCTCCCCTCTTAACGCAGGCGCAAGAACGGAGGCAAGCTCATTTATCTGCTTCTCTCTATGAGGGAGAGTATCCGGAACATAGGAAGGGCGTAATACCTCCTTATTTTTGAAGATTTTGCTAGATGACCTTATACCATCAAATATATCCTTCATTTTTCTCCTCCCCAAAAAGTGAATAATGAATATTTAGCAGTAAATAAAGGTTGTGAGCCACTCGTAATCAATATTCAATGAGCTCGCATTAAATACCTTTTGGAAATGTTGGAAGCGAGCTTTTTCCATTTTTATAAAATTAAGAGCGATGAATTGTTAAAACAATTTGTTCATGACTATTTTGTTTATTCAACAGATAAAAAAGAGGTTGTCAAAAAAACAGAATGAATGAAGAAATTGCCATGGCAATTATGTGCTTCATCCTCATTGATTTTTTCTTATATCTTGTGAATAATAACCTTGTTTCTAATAAATATTCTTTCTAT
>CAZBXJ010000003.1:0-17364 GCA_964495775.1 uncultured Thermoplasmatales archaeon
TTTCTTATATCATGAAAATTCTTGTGCATATATGTTGTGCAATTTGTTTTGCCTATCCCCACAAGAGATTGAAAGAGGAAGGACATGAAGTTGTGGGGTACTGGTATAATCCAAATATTCATCCATATATGGAGTATGAAGCAAGAATGGATGCTGTTAGGAAATATGCTGAATTAGAAAATGTTGAAATTATCTATGACAAATATGATTTCATAGACTATTTGAAAATGCAGTTGAAAAATATTGAAAGGCCAGAAAGATGTATTAACTGCTATAAATACAGATTGAAAAGAGTGGCAAAATACGCCAGAGAAAATGGATTCGATGCCTTTTCTACAACTTTACTTGTCTCCCATCATCAATATCACAATGAGATAAAAAAAGTGGGGGAGGCATTAGAAAAAGAATATGGAATAAAATTTTATTATGAAGATTTCCGAGAGGGATGGAAACAAGGAAAAGAAATTGCGAAAGTTTATAGTTTGTATAGCCAGAAATATTGCGGATGTTTGATTAGTGAATGGGAAAGATTCGGTAAAAAATCTATTTGAGAATTTTTCCTGTTTCAATATACCAGAGATATAAATCTAATTCTGCCAAACTTAATTTTGCTCTTTCTGCCATTTTTTCTAAAATCTTCTCTATCTCCATATATCTTCTTTTTGTTAGGCTCTTGGGCTTTTTTATAATCTTGTATTTTTCCAATAAATCGAGTATATGGAAATCAAGAATTGCAACATTTTCATAGCCAATGTTTCTTAAGAAATGACTTGCTTCCTTATATCCAATTCCTTTTATATTTTTTACAAGCCATTTCCTTGCCTTCTTTTCATCAGGAAATTTTTCCAAAAGTTTATTTAAATGCAGATATTTTCTTGCTTCAACAATATACTCCGCTCTTTTACTGGCAAATCTATGCCCCAGCTTCTTCAGCTTTTCTTCCAATTTATTTTTATCCCAGTTGATGAAGCCATCATCGATTTCATTCTGCATTTTTATGGCTTTCTCAGCATTAAAATTGGCTGTCAAAATGCAAAAACACAACTCCTTGAATGTTTTTTCCTCACTTTTTCCAATTTCTTTAAATTCCTTGATTTTATTTTCAACGATTTCTTTTATCTCACTTTTCTTTAACTTCTCTATTTCCTTTAAAAGCTCATCCACTTGATTTAATACACTGCTGTTTAAAAAATTTGGCAGGGCATAAATCTTATATCATTGGCTTTAATTAACCTAAATGCTGGAAATACAGGAAGTTGCAAAAAAAATTGGAATAAAAGAAGATGAGCTTATTTTATATGGGAAGTATAAGGCAAAAGTTGATTTTAAAATATTTAAAAGAGTTAATAGAAGAAGAGATGGCAAACTCATTTTAGTTTCAACAATAAATCCTACCTTTGAAGGAGAAGGAAAAACAACTATAACAATAGGATTGACTCAGGCTTTAGCAAAACTTGGCAAAAAAGTTTGCTTAGCCATAAGAGAGCCGAGTATAGGACCGGTAATGGGAATAAAAGGAGGAGGCACTGGAGGCGGAAAAAGCCAAGTTTTACCTGCAG
Organism: uncultured Thermoplasmatales archaeon; assembly: GCA_964495775.1. Classification (GTDB taxonomy): domain Archaea; phylum Thermoplasmatota; class E2; order UBA202; family JdFR-43; genus JAPDJP01. The sequence goes on from CAZBXJ010000003.1 coordinate 1,560, forward strand.
ATGATATAAATCTGCATTTTAACGGAGATTTACATGCCATAACTTCCGCTCACAATTTGCTTTCCGCTCTGCTTGACAACCATATCTTTCATGGAGATAAATTTCATATTGACCCTCGTTACATAGTCTGGCCTCGTGTGCTGGACATGAATGATAGGAGCCTGAGAAATGTTGTTGTTGGGTTGGGAGGTCCTAAAGATGGAGTTCCGCGTCAAGATAGATTTTCTATAACTGCAGCAAGCGAAATCATGGCAATTTTATGTTTAAGCCAGAGTATGGAAGAGTTGAAGAAAAGATTGGCAAAGATTATAGTTGCATATTCATATGATGAAGAACCGATTACAGCCAAGCAATTAAATGCTGTTGGGGCTATGGCAGCATTGCTTAAAGATGCTATAAAGCCGAATTTGGTGCAGACAACTGAAGGTGTGCCAGCCTTTGTTCATGGAGGACCTTTTGCTAACATTGCCCATGGAACAAGTAGTTTAATTTCTGCAAAACTTGGATTAAAGCTTGCTGATTATTTTGTTACAGAAGCTGGTTTTGGCACTGATTTAGGCGCGGAGAAATTTTTCAACATAGTTTGCAGATATGGCATAAAGCCGGATATTGTTGTTCTTGTTGTTTCTTTAAAAGCTTTGAAATGGCATGGCGGAATGAGCTTAGATGAAGTAAAGAAAGGGAAGAAAAGCATAAGAGCAGTTAAAAAAGGATTGGAAAATTTGGAAAAACATGTTGAAAACATTCAGCTTTTTGGCGTGCCATTGGTTATTGCTTTAAATAAGTTTGATGGAGATAGGGAAGAAGAAATAAAAATTGTTGAAGAGTTTGCAGAAAAGAAAGGCATACCCTTTGCTGTTGCAGATGTATATGAGCAGGGAGGAGAAGGTGGCATTGAACTTGCTGGAAAAGTAATTAGCACAATTTACAATGAAAAATCAAAATTCAAGTTTCTTTATGCTCTCGACTTGCCAGTGAAGGAAAAAATAGAAACTATAGCAAAAAAGATATATGGAGCTAAAAGAGTTGTTTATAGCTTAACTGCAGAAGATGATATAAGGATAATAGATAAGCTTGGATTAAATGATTTGCCGATTTGCATGGCTAAAACACCATATAGCCTAACGGATGATGCAAGTATAAGGGGAAGACCAAAAAATTTCAAAATAACGGTAAAAGAAATAAGAATATCTGCGGGGGCTGGTTTTCTTGTGCCTATTACGGGCAAGATAACAACAATGCCTGGACTGCCAGCCAAACCAGCAGCAGAAAAGATAGATGTTGATGAAAATGGAAATATCGTAAGAATGGAATAAATTTTCATGAATGTTCTAAAAAGTTCGACAATTGTCGCATATTTTTTATAAATAAAATAAAGTTACTCAATGGGGGAAGGAAATGCCTCCTCTTTTTATGCTTTCCTCCCCCTGCCTCCACCTCGTGCCTCCCTCTTTTTTTATGATTCTTCTGCAACATATATGTTATGCTTGTTTCTGATGATTCTAATATTTGCATATTCTCCCACCTTTTTATTAGTTTCTGTGATTTGGATGACTCTGCCCCTTTCAAAAGCAAGCATTTCATTTTTCATCCTTCCTTCCATTTCAATTTTTACTCTCAACCTTTCTCCCACCTTAAATTTTTTTGGCAAAGATTTGCATTTCACTATTCCAAAATCTTCTGGATACAATCTTAATCCTTCTCCCATCTCCTCCAACTTTTTATAAAACATTCTGAAACTCATTTCCTTTACTCCTTTTGGTTTTCTTCCAAATTTATATTTTATGTATTTCTGTATTCCAAAAGGTTTCCACTTTTTTCCAGCCCCTATTTTATTTCCGAATTCAATGATTTTTTTCATATCTTCATCATTATATCCAGGAACCCAAACAGGGGCAATGAGCAAATCTATCTGGCTTACTGCAATTTCTTCAGCTATTTCCAGAACGTGCTTTAAGTTGTATGTTGGTATGCCTGCCAAAACTTTTGCCATTTTTTCATCCATACTATTTATGGATAAATTTATTCTGTCTAAATAACCTTCAAGCTTTTTTATCATGTTTTTTGTGATGAGCATTCCATTTGTTTGTATGGAGACAACATCAGCTATTTTGCTTAATTTTCTTATTAGCTCGATAATATAAGGATATATAAATGGCTCTCCCTGTCCATCTATATGGGCTTCTATTCCATTACAATATTTTCTTTTAAAATCAGCCACCTCTTCAAATTTCTCCACCAGATAATCAACATCTACCATATAATCTGTTACTCTTGTTTTGCTTTTTCCCTCATCCACAGAGCAGAATATGCAATTTAAATTGCAACCGGTGCAGGGGCGAACTTGAAGTAAATTTGTGCCTCTATCTATAATTCCAAATGCAGTGTGTCCAATGAGAGGAACTCCGCTTTCCTTTGTTATGTAATAAAGTTTTCTTTTAGTAATGGCATTATAAATATTTTTATGAGGACAAAATGAAATGATTTCCTCATCTCCATAATTTTGCCTGTACTTTTCATAAATTTTTTTTGGAATTCTTACCTCAATAACACCATGCAGAATAAAGACAACCTCATTTTTCTCCTTATCAAAAAATTTTTTATACATCGTTATAGTAAAGCTCCTTCAATTATTTTTCTATCGAGCTTTGATATGATGAGAGGTGGTGTTCCTTCTGGCTTTTCCACTTCCTCCACTTCCCTTACTTCAATTTCTATATCTTCCTTTAGAAATTCTTTGTAGTTCTTTTCAATCTCCTTTAGCAAAGTTTCCACCTCTACACCTTTATTCCTTTCCTCCTCATCAATTTCAATCCTTATTTCCAATTTATCCAAGGCATGCTGAACAAACTGAAATCTTTTTATCTGATAAGTTCCATATTTATTTGCCGTCTCTGCCAGTGCCATTGGAATTGTTGCTGGCGGAATTATTTTTCCGCTTGGCAATACAATTGCATCTTTTTTACGACCTTCCAAGCTTTTTAGCAATGGAGTATGCATTCCGCAACTGCAACCATCTCCTCCAAAAGAAGCTATATCATTTAGTCCAGTATATCTTATTATTGGCGTTCCTCCCGGATAGAGGCGGGTTATAACAATGCTTCCGAATTCTCCTTCATTTACCGGCTCCCCTTCTTTATCAAGAATTTCAACATGAACAAAATCGTTGTTTATGTGGAAGTTGTTCTCTAGGCACTCAAAAGCTATTGTGCCTCCTTCAGTTGTTGCATACAGGTCAAAAACTCTTGCATTAAAAGCTTCTTGTATGTAATTTCTCGAATACGTATCAAGGACCTCTCCACTTGATATAACATATTTTGGATTAACTTTTTCGCCAAATCCTTTCTTTTTAAGAGTTGCTAAACCCATTAAAACGCTTGTATATCCAATCAGCAATTCCGGCTGAAACTCCTCCATTTTCTTAATTAAAGTTTTTGCTTCCTCCCCGGTATAAAGATTCTGATAATTTTTCAATGAAAAGAAAGCAGATAAGCTTTTTAACAAGCCCTTCTTCAAACACTCCTCATCCGATGTCTTTGGAACAGAAAAATCACCAATGTTTGTTATCTTTGTTTTATTCCAGCTCATTCCATATGCTTTAAGTTGCCTCACCCCTCCGAGAGCTTCAATAAATATGTATTCATAATCCTTATACATCATAACAGGGCGTCCTGATGAGCCCGAGGTGCCAACAAGAAAAGCTTTTTCTTTTTTATAGCCAGCGGGAACAATATCATCTGGAAAGCCCTTTATTAAATCTTCTTTTGTAATCAATGGCAACTTATGCAAATCATCTATCCCTTTTATATCATCTAGGTGAATTCCAGCTTCTTTATATTTCCTTCTGTAAAGAGGAACGTTATACGCATATTTTAATACCTTCCTTAAAGCTTTATCCTGATATCTTCTTATTTCTTCTTTGCTCTTCCAGGCTCTTTTTACATCTGTCAGATAATGTTTTAAGATTTTTGCTGTGAATATAGGGTTGAGGAAAGGATTCATAGATGCTAAAAACAATTACATTTAAATTTTTAGTGATGTGCCAAAAGAATCTCCATACAAAAGCTTATATAGCTACCTTTCATTAAGCACGGAAAGGAATTCTCTTTTCCGGTGTTAAAAAATGGAATTTGAAAGAATGGAAATAGATGAAAAAATATTGGATCTTTTGAAAGAAGATGGGATTTTTGCTCCAACAGAAATACAGCGTTTAGCTCTGCCAGTTATTAAAGATGGAAAAGATGCTATTGTACAATCTGAAACTGGCTCAGGTAAAACATTAGCTTTTGCAATTCCAATAATTGAAAGAGTTGTTGGGCAAATGGAAGCATTAATAATAACTCCTACAAGAGAGTTAGCAAATCAAATAGAAGAGGTGTTTAAAAAATATAGCAGAAACATGGTTATAGCGAATATTCATGGCGGTGTAGCAATTCAACCTCAAATTAAAATATTAAAGAAAGCGAATATAGTTGTTGCAACTCCCGGCAGACTTTTAGACCATATAAGGAGAAATACCATCAATCTTTCCAACATTAAATTCCTTGTTATAGATGAGGCAGATAGAATGCTCGATATGGGATTTATTGAAGACATTGAAAAAGTTATTTCCAAATTGCCAAGAAAAAGACAAACCATAATGCTCTCTGCAACGATACCATATGAAATAAAAAGACTGGCGAAAAAGTTCATGAAACATGCCATGCATGTAGAAAATGGAAAAATTGTAAGCAAGAATTATCTCGAGCAATTTTATTGTGAAGCAATGCCTAAGGAAAAATTTTCAATGCTACTCAATCTAATAAGGAAAGAGAAGCCAGAAAAAGCGATCATTTTCACAAACACAAGGATTATGGCGGAGACGCTTGCAAAAAAACTCACAGCATTGGGGTACAATGCGAAGGCATTGCATGGAGGATTAACTCAATCAAGGAGAGATAAAATTACAGAAGAATTTAGGCGTGGAAAATTGGAACTGCTATGTGCAACAGATGTTGCATCTAGGGGGCTTGATATAAAGAGCATTTCCCATATTTTTAACTATGATGTCCCAAATTATCCAGATGATTATATACATAGAATCGGAAGAACGGCAAGAGCAGGAAGTAAAGGAAAGGCAATAACAATATTATGTAGCAGTAGTCACAATGCTTTTAGGAGAATCATCAAAAAATACAATCTTTCCATTAAAAGAATGGCTATCTAAGCTAACCTCAACTGCTGTTTCCACAGCTTTCACAATTTCTTCCAAATCCATTCCATATGATGCCTGCGATTTCAAAGGAGGAATATGAATGAATCCCGCTTTTACATCAAGTTCATTTTCCTCAATATATCTCATAGTATTGTAAAAAATGAAATTGCAGAGATAAAAACCAGCAAAAAATGAAATCTTTGCTTTTATTCCCTCTTTTCTAAGCTCATTAACAATTTCATTGCAAGGAAGAGTGGAGATGTAGAAAAGCTTTTCATTGATTCTTTCAAACTTCCATCCATCTCTTTTTAAATTAAGAGCTATCATTTCAACATTTATTGCTTTTGCTGAGCCATCCAACCCCAAGCATATTATCAGCTCAGGCTTATATCTGGCAATAGTTTTTTCCAACTTTTTAAAAGATTCATTATAATCAACAGGAAGAACAATACCAATTACTTTTGCATTTCCTATTTTGCTCCCATTTAAATTTTCAGCAACAAGCTCTGAAGGATTTATTTCCCATTTTCCAAATGGTTCAAATCCTGTAATTAAAACAACTTCCTCCTCATGTGTTATGCTGGGAAATAAAAAGAAAAAGATAATTATGAATGCCTTAGCTCCAGCCATATTTAAAAATCCATGCTTCATACTCTTCGTCTCTTGAACTCCTTCCAACCATTCCAGCATGTATTTCATTTTTTCCATCATTGTCCATGTCTCCAATGCATGTTACAGCTAATAATCCATGAGTATATTTTATAACATATTCCTCTTCATAGCCAGAACCATTCCATTGAAGGATATGCACATAATTTGTTCCCACCGCCACCTCTGGCAAGCCATCTTCATCAACATCTCCAACATCTATTGCTTCTATGGTATCTTCTTCTCCATTCCAGTAAAAGCTTGCTTTCTCCACATATTTTCCATTTTCATATTCATAGATTTTCAGCATTGGGGCGGCAAATGTAACATGTATCTCTGGCTTTCCATCGAAGTCGCTATCTTTGGCAACGCATCCAAAAGGATATTCTTCATGCTCCGCAACAATACTTTCATTCCATCCATTTCCATTCCATTCCAGAACATATGTTCTGTTTGTATTGCATATTAACTCATTTTTTCCATCATTGTCAACATCTGCAATCCATGGAAAATAAACCCAATAATTGCCTGGATAGTCCCATTCCGCCTCCTTAACAAATTCATTTCCATTCCACTTCAAAACCAGAACTTCTGGAGCATTGTAATATCCTCCAGTTACAACAACCTCATTTAAGCCATCGTTGTCAACATCGCCAACAATGCAATCTAAGGTTGTTCCCCATCTTTTCTCATCATATACAATATATCTTCCAATAACCTCATATTTTTCTCCATTCCACTTAAATGCTGTTAAATGGCGCCCCCATGCAACACATATTTCATTTAAGCCGTCATTGTCTGCATCGCCAATAGCAAAGCCAGTTGCTGAGCCAAATGGCTGAGGAATTCCGAAAAAGGAGTAGCCAATGCCAAAAACAGGATCAATAAGCTTTGCAATTTCAACATAGGTTTCTCCATTCCATTTCATCACTCTAAGGAAAGGATCCCTTCCTCCGATGAGCAATTCATTCAAGCCATCATTATCTGCATCTCCTACAGGCTGAGGGCCTTCATACCTTGCTGACCACCACGATAGCTTTCCATAGCTTTTCTCCCATTGAATGCCAAATTCGTTATCAAAAGATTGTACAGCCAAGCCTAACAAAATTAAAATGATGAGCCATTTCATGAGAATAATTGCTTTGATAAATAAAAATCTAATCCCATGCTTTGATAACTCTTATTCTTCCTTTTGCAATTTCAAAAACTTTTCTGAAAGCTTCTTCATAAAAATTTCCTAACAAAGCTTTTTTCATTTCATTAAATTCATTTGGATAAGCATTTTTGAGGCGATGAAGCAACCCCTTTTTTATGTGGAGTTTATCTATTACAATTGCGTCCACATTTGCGGAAATAAATTCTTCAATGCAATATTGAATTTCTTCATCATCCATTAGAGGAAAAATTGGTCCAAAGAAAATGTAGGTAAAAATTCCTTCATTTGCAAATTTTTTTATTGTTTCAATCCTCTCCTCTGCTTTGCTACCTCCCTCCCATTTTTCGTTGCTGAAAGTTGTTATTGTTACTCCTACTTTTGCTGAATTAAATTTTTTAATTATCTGTAAATCTCTCAGCACATTCTTTGATTTAGTTAATATATCTATGCCCCATTCATGCTTTAAAAGTAAATTTAGGCATTTGCGAGTAATTTCATATTTTAATTCCAATGGCTGATAAGCATCGGTGGAAGTAGATATGCCAACAATCCCTCTTTTCTTCTTCCTCAACTCCTTCATCAAAACATTTGGCATATTTCTCTTTACCTTTGGCTTTTTCCATTCTTCAAAATCAATGTTGAACATTGAGGGCACATAACAATAAATGCATGCATGCTGACAGCCAATATAGGGATTCAATGAATAGTCTATACCAGGAATTTTTGATTTAGATAATGCTGTTTTGCAATATACTTCCATAATCATCTAATTTCCTCTGATACAAAACATTCTTTAAAAGCTCGCTAACTTCAATCCATTTTTTAATTGGAATGTGAAGCAAAGAAGAGATGAATAGCACAGCTTCTTTCAAATCATTGAATTTTTTCGGCTCATTTTTTAAAGCCCTCCTCACATTTTCCCTAACATTCCATACACCTACGGGCATTATATAGCCGGGATGAATTTCCCTCAAAACAATGGCTCCAGCCTGTTTTTTCTCAGCCCTTAATTTTTCAGCCACCGCCAGACGGGCTGCATAATAACATCCTCCTATGGTGGCATAGCTACTCCTTCCATTATAATATTCATGATCTCCATACATGACAATTTTTCTGCCAAGTGGATTCCACGTTGTATTAGGATACCATGCCTCTATTAACTCATACTGCCAACTGCTCGGATACATAAAAATTACCCATAAATTATCCAAACTTTTTGTGTAATATATGCGGTATTCGTTGAGCCATGGATATTGCTTTACTTCATTAACAAGCCTTTTGCCTATAATATCATCTACTGCCGTTATGCTCCAGCGAGTGGGCACAAATTTCTTTTCTATGCCAAAAATTCCAGCAGAAAAAGCTTTTTGAATTGAAGAAACAAATAAACCTTGTTCATAGAGCCATAAAACAGCTTCTGTAGCTTTCATTTCATCATAAAAAACTTTTTCTATCCTTTTATCCACCTTAGGATTTCCCACCCACAGTTTTTTTATGGGAGCAGAAGGGCCGTGAGGTTGAACCTCATCATATAATGCAATTACTCCCTTTGGCTTCTTTTCAAATTCCACCTCCACTTCAACTGGTTTTTTTGCCATGGCTATTTCCTGAGTATATTCAGCTACTTTACCATCTGCTTTTCTAACATCAATTCTATATTTCCCTCTTATTAATTTCATTCTGAAATCAACAATGTCATCTATTCCTTTCCCATGCCATAACTCTGGGGTATCCATATACGATGTGTCTCCTTGTAAAGGAGGTAGCATTGGACCAGCATATACCTTTGGATATCCACTTCTTCCAACAAAAACTGATGGAGGAGATGAGCCAAATATAACCTTTTTCTCCACCAATGGTTTAGCTTCCAGATTTTTATAATATCTTACCAAAACAGGGCATCTTACCTTTCCACAAAGTAGTTTTGCACCCCTACACTTTATGCATATGCTTTCATCTAAGCTAACAAACTTTTTCGGCTTAACCTTCACGTTATTTTAATGGATGAGCATAAAAAATCTTTTTGGGAGATATGGAGATTTAAATAAGTTGCGTTTATTTATGCATCTTTTCATATAAAAAAACTTTAACAGTGCTTAAATCCTCTTTAAAGAAACGTTATATTTAAAGCCATATAAAAAACTATGAATTACTTGCAGAAAAATTTGGAGGAGTATTTTTCAATTCCAAAGGAGGAATGGAAAGAGGTTGATAAATTAATTTATGGACTAAATGATTACTTCCTATTTGATGCAAAAAAGGTGAGGGAGCAAAGATTTAAGGCAATAAAAGAGGCATTTGCACACCACTTTCAAAATAATCTTTTTTATCACAAGTATTGCAAGGAAAATAATGTTTCTCCACATGATATTAAGGAAGAGGATGATTTAAAGAAAATTCCATTAATTCCAGATAAATTTTTCAAGGATTATCCTGATGAAGACCCAAGAATTCTTTATGAATGGCTATATAGGATAACATCAATAGATATAGGAGAATTTGATTTTAAAGAGAAGACATTGCAGGATTTTTTAGTTTGGGCAGAGAATAAGCTGAATGGGGTTGTAACCCATTCATCTGGCACCACTGGAAAATTTAGTTTCATTTTCAGAGATGATATAACGAGGAGGAGGATGTTCTATTCAGCAGATAAAACGTTATTGTTTTCAATATATCCGCCATCCGAAAATGCCCACTTAATTTATCCGGGTCCAATAAAAACTCATTTAACAATGGGAAGATGGATTGCGGAAGGAGCAAAAATATTTAAGCCAGAATACAGGCATTTCTTAACAGATAAAGCTTTGACAATTGATATTGTCCGCCTTTTGGCTGGGCAGATTAGGGGAATGGGAGATAAATTGAAGCTTATGATTATAAGTAAGGCTATGCATAAAGGGCAGATTAAACTTTTAAATATGCTTAAGGAGATGGATAAAAATGGGGAGCAAATTTACATCATTACTTTTCCTTTCCAGCTTTATGATTTGATGAAAATGATGGAAGAGGAAGGTGTATATCTGAATTTTGGGGAGAGCAATTCTGTTATCATAACGGGAGGAGGATGGAAAATACATGAACACAGAAAAATATCAACAGAAGAATTTGCAAAAATGATTGAGGAATTCTTTGGAATCAATAGAAATAATTACAGAGATGTGTATGGAATGTCAGAAATGAATGGACTGGCTTTAGAGTGTGAGGCAAGATACAAGCATCTCCACCCGTGGATATATCCTATGGCATTAGATGAAAATTTAGAGCCAATGGACTTTGGCGAGGTAGGAAGATTCGCTTTTCTTGATCCTGTTGCAAACAGCTATCCAGGATTTATAATTACGGGAGATAAAGTTAAGTTGCTTGATGCTTGTCCGGAATGTGGAAAAGAAGGAATAGTTATTGAAGGAGAAATTACAAGGATGGCGGGAGCGGAAGCAAAAGGATGCGGAAATTTAATGAGGGAAATAATGGCTGAGGAAATGAGGTGAAAATATGGGATTTTTTAGAGAAATGATTGATGTGGGCAATATTCCTCCCTTTCCCTTAATTAAAAATTTTGCGAAAGCAAGCTTACCATTACTCTATGTTTTAGCGAAAAATCCAGATGTAATGCTAAAAAATGTAAATGCCTGGAAAAAAAGATTGGAGCTTTCTAAACCACCATGGGAGCATATTGAGGATGAGAGTAAATATGATGCAACAAAATTGTTATCTGATGATGATGATTACAAAGACTTGCCAGCCATTCATGATGAAAAATATCTCCGCCCTACAAGATTTTGTGAATGTGATGCAAAGGAGGTAAGGGCAATGGCAAAAAAACTCGGAGCATATGAAAAAGAGCCTTTAGAATATGCAAAAAGCATTTTTTATTTTGTAAAAAATCAAAAATATCTTGTTTTCAAACCATTGAGAGGGGCTGTAGGAGTTTTAAAAAGCAAGGGAGGAGTATGCTTAGATCAAATGAACCTTTTGATTGCCTTAGCAAGAGCAGGCGGAATAAAGGCAAGATACAGGCTATATGCCTTTACACCTGCCAATGAAATGGCAGATGTGATGCTCAATCATGATCCTGTGCTAAAGGAAACATATGAATTGCTTGGCTTTTTAGATGCACTTCATGGATGTGCAGAACTTTGGATAGATGGAGAATGGATACAGCTCGACCCAACTTTTTCCGATGAGCTTGAGGCAGGCATGGGATTGCCAGTCGCAGAATTTGGGGAAGAGCCAGCTTGGAGGAAGAGGATACCGGAGAGAGACATAATTTTTGAGGGTTTTCCAGTAATGTTTAAATCACTACTCTCTGGAATGGCTTTACTGTTGAGGCATACAGTGGATAGAGTAAATGAAAAGTTGGATGGAGTTAGAGAGAAGGGTAGGGAAATATTAAACAGCATAGGAAAAGAAGAATATAACAGAAGAAAGAAGAAGGTGATTATAGAGCTACCAACAATAGAGGAAGTAAGAGCATTTAGAAAGGCAACACAAATGCATCGTTGATTTGTAGGTGAAGCAAAGAGTATATAAAATTTTGCTCTACCTCAACAATTTTGTTGAAAATTAGCAATATATATGGTTTTTTGATATAGTGTTCGATTATGAGAGAAATGCTCGCGTTTGAAAAAATATACAACGAAAAGCAAAATTTAAAATCAATAGAAGATAAGGAAGGAATATTTATTTTGGATGGGCAGGGAAAAATTGTCTTTGCAAATAAAAAAGCTAAAGAAATATATAGGATAAGAGAGGAAATAAGAAGATTGTTGGGAAAGAAAAAAATTGTTGTGAGAAGAGGAAACAAAGAAATTATCATTTATCCAATAATGGATGGAGATAAGCTAAAATTCTATTTTGGAATTGTGAGGAGCTTGGAAGAAATAATAAAAATGAGAGAATATGTTGATTTTGAGAAAAAAATGAAGCTATTTAAACAGAACATAGCGCATTATTTTTTCAATCCAATTATAATTGCAAAGGGCTATTTAGATTTGTTAATGGACAAAGAATTGAGCCAAGAAGATAAAATAAAAGTAGAAAAAATAAAAACAGCAATAGAAAGAATAGAAGCTGTTGTAAGAAATATTATTATAAATGGGGAAATTTGCGAATAATTTTTATGGACCGGGCGGGATTTGAACCCGCGACCTCTGCCTTGCGAAGGCAGCGATCTTCCGCTGATCTACCGGCCCCTGATTTTATATTCAAAGAAATAAAAAAGTTATTCTAGTATGGCATGAGAAATGCCATCTTCATCTTCATAAACTCTTATTATGTTTTCCATTGAATCTTTTATTTCATCTATATGTGTTATGAGAATAATTTGCTTAAATTGCTTTTTAAGCTCTGCCAGAGCATTCAGCACATTTCTTCTTCTCTCCCTGTCTTGGGAGCCAAAAATTTCATCGAGAGCTATAAAATTTAAGGAAATATCTGCTCGCTGAGCAATCAGTTGAGATATTGCTAAACGAAGGGATAAATTGGCTAAATCTTTTTCCCCTCCAGAAAACCTATCAAGCTGAAATCTTTCCCCTCTGTCATAAATGTAAATATCATATTTTTCATCAAGCTCTATTTCCTTATACTTTCCATTTGTAAAAATGTTTATGAAATGGGATGCATAATGCGCCAATAAGGGACGTATTCTGGATATAAGATATGTTTTAAATTCATTCAGCAATCCTTTATCTCTTTCTCCTGCTAATTCTTCCAGCAATTCTATTTCTTTTCTAAGCTTTTTCGCCCTTTCCCTTTGCTCCTTCTGCTCCTCTATTTCCTTTTCTATCCTTTCAATTTCCTTTTTTACAGTTTCAATTTTTCCTTCGGTTCTTATAAACTCCTCTCTTTTTTCAAAGAATTTATTCCTTGCCTCTTCATATTTCTCTTCAATGGCTTTATATTTTTCCTCATTAAATCCTAATTGATTTATCTCATCAATGCAAGCAACAATATCATTTTTAATCATTGCTATATCTTTCTCCAATTCCATCAAATCTTTCTCAATGGATGGTAGCCTCTTCACCTCATTTTCCAAAACAATTGCCTTATTCTTTATTGGGAGGAGTTCCTTAACTTTATTGGAAATAATTTCGTATTCGGCTTCATCAAATTCAACCTCTCCAATAGCAAACAGATTTTCCTCCAGCTTTCTTTTTCTTTCCTCCTCCTCATTTAATTTTTGGTGGATGCTTTCAATAAGCTTCTCCTTTGTTCTATAATCCATGTAGTCCTTTTCCACCAGCATTTTTTCTTTTTTGAGAGCCTCAACAGATTCTCTTTCTTTACTTAAAATAGCCAACAACTTGGAATTTTCCAGCTCCTTTTCCTTTATTTCTTCTTCAATTTCTTTAATTTTGCCTTCAAAGTTTGAAAGAATCTCCTCATATTTTTCACCAAGAATCCTTCCGCATGTAGGACATTCGCTATCTGGTCCTAAAGAAATTATTTTATTTCTTTTCTCTTCATAATTTTTTCTTTCCTTTAACAAGGAATTGATTTCAGCTTTACATCTCTCAATCTCTCTCTCAATTTTCTTTATGTTATTTTCCTTTTTCAGAATATCATCGTTTATTTTGTCATACAGTTCAACAGATTTCTTCAGTTTTTCAATTTCCTCTGTATAGCCCTCAAGCTCTTTATTCAACGAATTTATTTTTTGAAGGGATAGTTTCAATTGTTCCTGCAGATTTTTCTTCTCGTAAAATTTTTTCCTTAAATTCTCCAGATTCTCTTTTCTTGCATATAACTCATCAAATTCATTTAAAACTGGCTTTATATTTTCCAATTCTACCTTCTTTTCAACAATTTCTTCTTTTTCCTTTTTCTTTTCCTCCATTAAATTTTCCTTATTCCTCAAATTAGTTTCAAGTATCTTTTTCTTCTCATTCAGCTGTTTGTATTTTTCAGCTTTTTCCCTCTCTTTATTCCTTTCCTCCTCAATTTTTTTCAGCTCAGCCTCAGCTTCCCTCAGCTCTTCTTCCAACCTTTCCTTATTTGAAAAAAGCGCTGCCAAAACTTCCCTTTCCTTTTGAAGCTGTCTTTCAAGCTCATCAATATCTTTAAAGGTTTTCTCAATGAAATCCAGAATCTTTTCCTTATTTCTTCTGTCCTCTCTTACTCTTCTAATAGCCTCTTCTAATACATCTATCCCCAGCATTCTAAGCATGCTTTTTCTTCTCTCCCCCGGTGATTTGTCAGAAAGAGCATTTAACTCCTGCTGTTTCGCAACTATAGATGTAAAGAAGGAATCATAATCCATACCAAGCCTCTTTTCCAAATATTCAGTAACTTTTTGAGAGGATGATGCAGTAATTAACCCATTAACCTTTACTCTCGCATCGGTGGAATTTCCGCTTATAATCCTAAAAACTTCATATTCGTCGCCACCGAACTCAAAAACAAGTTTTACCCAGCAGTCGTCGCTTCTGCTGGCGCCCTGCCTTTTTATTTCATCTTTAGGTGTTCTTGATGCTCTGTTTCCATATATTGCCCATCCGATGGCTTCAATTATTGTTGATTTTCCTGAACCATTGTTTCCAATGAGCCCTATAATTCCTTCTGGAAATCTAATTTCTGCATCTTTGTATTTCCTAAAGTTATGGAGCTGTAGGCTTATCAGTTTCATTGCAACACCTCAGTTAAATATTTAATGGCGAGTTCTTCCAACTCTTTTCTGTTTTTTCCCAATGGATGCTTTGATATAAACTCTTTCCACTCTTCAGTCAGACTTCCTATTCTACCTTTTCCCATTAGCTCATGCTCCATCTCATGAAATTCGTGTGCAATTTCAAAGTGAAGAGCCTTTGAACCTGCTTTCTTTATTCTATTCCAATCTAAAGCCTTATATTTTGCTCTGCTTATCCTCCTTAAAAAAATTCTAACTATTTTCCCCTCCTCAATTTCTTCAAACTTCCTAACTATTTCATATGTTATTTGCTCTGAGCCTAAATTAAAACAATCTATTTCCCCTAAATCAATCATTCCCCTTACATTTAATTCAATAAATTTAATTTGAGGAGATGAACCAAATTCAATCTCATAAAAGCCCTTTTTCTCTCCTGCTTCTTTAAATGAAAAATGCTCTGTTGAGCCAGCATAATATGCATTTTCTGTAACTTTTGTAGGTTTATGGAAATGTCCCAATGCAATATAGTCAAATTGAGGAGAAAGATAGCCTGATGGAATGACTTGCTCATTAAAATCTCCTCTGGTATAACTGAATTCCTTTATTCCAATTATTCCAACATGCAAAACAAGAATATTTATTCTGTTTTCAATAGGCTTAGCCATTTCTATATTTTTTTTCAATTCTTCATTTGAAAAGCAGTGAGGAATAGCATGTATTACGGCATTATCAACTTCAATTTGCTCCAGCTTTCCTTTATATATGGGATATACATTTTTCAAATGTTCAAAAATTCTGAATACACTGCCGGTCTCCCTCAATTTTGGCGTTTCATGATTTCCAGAAATAACAACGAAGGGAATATCTGCTTCAGATAGTTTCAATAATTGCTGCATTACAAAAGAAATTGCTCTATTTGTTGGTCTAACGCTATCAAATAAATCGCCAGCGTGTATTATCAAATCTGGTTTTGTTTTCAAAGCATATTCCACAAGTTGCTTAAAAGAATTATAAGTGTCTACTTCCCTTTGATTAAGTCCATTTGGTGCCAGTTTATGGTATGCTGAGTAGCCTATATGGCTATCTGCAACATGTAGAATTCTCATCTATATTGAAATTCAATTTGCTTTATTAAACTTTGAGGCCTCTTTCAACATATAAAAAATTTTTGGTGTGCCTAGCT
>CAZBXJ010000004.1:0-8232 GCA_964495775.1 uncultured Thermoplasmatales archaeon
TTAATGTAAATTCATTTGCTATTTCATTTGCCACCTTTAGCAAATGTTTATCCAATGCTCTTTCTAAAGCTATTACTCCTTCCTTCTCAAAATCAGTTATTGCTTGTCTCAAGCTCGGGAAATAACTTGTTCCTTCTAACATGGAAATAATTTCTGGAATGCTTGCAAGCTTGAGCATTTCTTTTATCTGCCATTCTGAAATTTCCCATCCGCCTTCCAATAAAATTTTTTCAATATCCATTCCATAATATTTTCCCCTAAATATTGTCTTCAGATTCAAAATATCTATGAGAATGCCAACAAATTTATCTCTCGCTTTTCTGCAATTTTTTGGTAATTCTGCTGAAAGCAATCTTTCTATCGCTTTTTTGTCAATCTCCTTTTCAATTTCTTCAATGCTTTTTTCAAAATCTATTTCATATCCATTTTCCTTCAAAATTAATTCAGCTTCTTCTCTATCTGCCTTTTTTATCTTTTCAATAATATTTTTTATTTTCTCGCTGTATGCCCCCTCCTCTATTTCTCTTCCTTCCAGCAAACTTCTTACTGCCCTTTTCAGTTTTTCTGCATCTATTTTCTCTATATATGCATCATAAAAATCCCTTACTTTCTTTGGAGAATCATTTTTTGCCATGAGCAAAAGTTTAATCAATGATTTCTCTATGCTTTCCTGCATTTCTTTTACATTCTCTCCTTCTATGATAAAATCTTTGCTTATTACATTATTTCTTAATTCCTCCAAATTTTTGCATTCTAAAAGTTTGGTCAATTCCTTTTCCTTAAGAAATTTATTTTCTATTGCACTAAATTTTGCATTTGGATATGAAAATTGAGAGAGTAAAATAAGAGAAGGAAGAAACCTTGCCATCAAGATTATTAAAGCCATTATTATGATGATTTCAATCATTTTATCCAAATAGATTTCTTGCAATCTCTATTCTTATCTCATCTTTCTTTCTTTCCAGCGAGAAATCAAATGTTAAATCTATTTCTTTGCTACCATCTTTGCTTTTTAAAATCATGCCTCCCAAGCAGTCAATTTTTCCTTTTACTTCCAATGAATATTTTTTGGCAATTTCTTCATCTTCTTTCCTGCTAATCATTACATATCCTTCCTTAATTTCTTTTAAAGCTTTTTTCAGTTCTCTTTCAATGATTTTCTTGTATTCTTCGCCATCTAATTTCTTCAATTTCTCCTTTACTTTTTCATAGCATTCATTAATAATTTCTTCCTTTGCATCAGAGATATACATTCTTGCTTTTCTCTTTGCAGATGCCAAAATTTTTTCTTTTATTCTCTCTGCTTCCTTCTTTGCTTTTTCTATTATTTTCTCCGCCTCTTCCTTTGCCTCTTCCTCTTCCTCCTTTATAATTTTCTCTGCTTCCTCCTCCGCCTTCCTAATTATTTCTTTTTTTTCCCTTTCTGCTTCTTCCTGTATCCTTTGAATTAATTTTTCCAGCGACATTTTATAGCAAACCCAATCCAGTCATGAGCAATATTGCTACTAGCAACCCAAATATTGCTATTGTTTCTGGCATCACCGTAAATATGATTCCTCTCGCTGCTACTTCAGGGTTTCTTCCTACAGATGCTATGCTAGCAGAAGCTACCATTCCCTGGTTTATTGCGGAAAGCCCGGTTAGCCCTACAGTCAATCCTACCCATATGGCAGCTATACCAATCCATGATTGGCTTAAATCAACTTTTGCTGTTCCTCCAAGCAAACCCCCTCCCATCATGAGTAAAATTGCAGTAAGCAATCCATAAACAGATTGAGTCATTGGCAACACTTGCAGAACGAGTAGCTTACCAAACAATTCAGGCTTTTCTGCTGTAACAGCAACTGCTGAGCTACCTGCCAGAGCCAATCCTATAGCTGATGCTATACCAGCTATTGCCACCGCAAGCAAACAGCCCATTATTATGTTTGTTTTTGTTGTTCCTTCTGCATCTTCTGCTGCCATTGCATAAGGCGTTGCTATTAATAACATAGCTACTACACCCAATATTTTCCATTTCATTCTCATCTTATCTCCTCCGTATATTTTCTCCTAATACGGAATGGCATAAATTTCTTTCCACCTCCTTCATAAAATCTGTTGAAAAATTCAACATACTGCAGGCGTAAAGCATGAATGGCAGCTCCCAGAGACTGGATAAGGAGATTGGCAAAATGTGCTATGATAAGCAACAAAGGCATTAAAATTATGCCAACATATGGAACTATACTGGGCAGTAAATCAGCAACAACATTAAAGGCAAGAGCCATTCCTGCAGTTGCTAATCCCAAAGCCAGTAATCTTGCATATGAAAGCCAGTCTCCAAGGAAGCCAGTTAATTCAAAAAAGCCTAAAGGACCATTATTTTTAAAGAGAGCTATTAAGCCTATAGCTGTAAAAATTATTGCAATGATTTTTAGCTGAGCATTTAAACTCCATAACTCCAGAATTGTTTCTCCTATTAGCATTCCTCCTCCTATTTCAAGCATAAACCATGGAATCTGCTCCTTCATTATTTCTTTTTTATGCCCTCTTTTCCAGTTCTGTATAGCTCCTAATATAAATCCAAGATTTAAATGAGCCAAGCCAATAAGCAGGGCTATTGATAAAATTAGTATTGGCTTATGGATAGCATCAATAGGCAATTCAATTCCAAAAATTTTAGCATGATATAACATTTTATTTTCATCACCATAGATAAAGCGAGGTATAAAATCTCCAAAAAAGCTATTGAACATAAAGCCAGTAAATATATTCCCCAATCCAAGCCATATACCCAGAAAAGACCATCTTCTTATAAATTCGCTTTCTTTAAATTTGATATAAGCAAATAGGGACAATAAGAAAATTACCAAGCCATAGCCAGCGTCACCAACCATAAAGGCAAAGAAAATGATGAATGATATGCCCAAAAATATGGTTGGATTTATTTCATTATATTTTGGCAATGCAAATAACTCCAGGAAAGTTTCAAATGGTTTTGCCCATTTTGGATTTTCTAAATGAACCGGTGGCATATCTGGATTTCTCTTAGCTTTTTTTATTTCAATATGACAGCATCCTCTTGTAATTTCTTCAACCAATTTCTTCAATTTTTCCTTATCTTTAGCTAAACACCATCCTTCAATTAAAAAAGTATAATTTGTTTCTCCAAAATATCTAAAAATATCTCTTCTCTCTTTTTCGATTTGAATTTCTTCCCTTATAGCAAATAGTTCCAGCTTCTTTTCCTTAAAAATGCGTGCAAGCTCATTTCTCAATTTTTCTTTTTCATACTTGAGATTTTTTATTTCTTCTTTAACTTCCTTTAGAACTTCCTTTACATTTCCTTTGCCCTCTATCTGTATTTCCTCAAAATTCCTCAATTTCCTCAATTCTTCTTCCTGAGATGCATGAGCAACTATTAAAACAGCCCATAAATTCTCTTTTTTCTTACCAATCTTTCTATGATAAAAAACAAAATCATGGTTTTGTAAAGCCGTCAAATCCGTTGAGATTCCAAATTTTATTATAATATATTTGCTTTTGCCGAGCCATTCTAAATTGATATTGAAAGGCAAAAGATACCTTAATTTTTCCTCTTCATCCTTTAAACTCTCTATTTTCTCTTCAATTTCATTTATCCTTTTTTCATTTTCCAAAACCTTTTCTTCCAATTCATTCAAAATTTTTTCTGCATCCCTTATTTTTTCTTTTAGACTCCTTTCCTTTATCCTTTTCTTTTCTATTTTCTTTACTATTTTAAATCCTTTTTTCTTTGGAGAGTAATTTTTCAAAATTTCAATTATTCTGCTCAACCTTAATTCATAACTTGCTAAAATACCTGTATCAGGATGAGATTTAGCTTCCTCTAACTCTTCATTGCTCATCCTTTCAATTTCCATGAGTCCGCTTTTGTGGAGAGCTTCTACAAGCTTCTCACTATCCCTTTTATGTAAAAGAATGTTTATTTTTGCCATCTCTGCTGGCATTAACATTTTTATCGCAGTATTTTTACCAACATATCTTCCGCTACCTTTTCAATTTTATCTTTTATCTTTTCCTTTAAAATTTCCGCTTCCTTCTTCCCTTCCTCCTCCACTTTTTTTGCTTTTTCTTCCGCCTCCTTTTCAGCTTTTTTAATAATTTCATTAGCTTTTTTCTCGGCTTCCTTTAATATATTTTCTCTATTCTTCCTTCCTTTTTCTCTTGCTTTTGCTAAAATCCATTCTGCTTCTTTTTTTGCTTTTTCAATTTCCTTTAAAGCTTGATTTTCAACTTCTTTAACTTTTTTAATCTCAATCATTACAGCCCTTTATAGGGAAGGATATTAAAAATATTTTGGAAACGGAAACGAAACATGAATTAAATGTGATAAAATAAATCTTTCTGCAATAACAATGATGCTTATTTTTTAAAATCTGAAAAATGAAAGAAATGGTTTGTGGAGTGAGGAATTACTATGCACTTTTCTTCATTTTAACTTACATTTCAAAATCGAAAACCTCGCTAAAAATAAAAATAGGAATTGCCATATATAATTATGAAAGTGTTTGATATAATTGGGAGAATGGAAAAAGAATTTGAAGATTTAAAAAGAGCTATTGGACTTTCAATGCTAAAGAGACGCCCCGCCTGCGATGTGCTGGAAAGAGATGATGAATTGATTTTGAGAGTTGATTTGCCAGGATTTTCAAAAAAAGATATAGATATTGAGCTGGGGGAGAATTATGTCATTATTAAGGCGGAAAGGAAGGAAGAAGAAAAGGAAAAATATCTTCTTAAAGAGAGGGTAAAAAACATTTACAGAAGAATGGACTTTCCTTATGAAATAGATTCCGGAAAAGCAAAGGCAAAGCTTAGAAACGGCGTTTTGGAAATAATTATTCCAAAGAAAAAAGGAAGGAAAGGAAGAAAGATTGAAATTGAATAATGGCTGTCGCAATTTCTCCTGGAAAGGTTATTCTTCTTGGTGAGCATGGTGTATTGTATGGTAAGCCATGTTTATCAGTAGCAATCTCTCTAAAAGTTGCAGTAAGCATAGAAGAAGGCAATTCATTTCTTGTAAATGGACAACCTTTAGATGAAAAAAAACATTCATACATTGAAAAAGCTGTAAAATTGCTATGGAAAGGAAAGCCATTATCAATAACCACATTCTCTCAAATTCCCTCAGCCAGCGGATTAGGCTCATCTGCAGCGATAACTGTTGCTACCGTTGCATCACTTTTAGCTTTAAAAAGAGCCTTTGATGTAGAAGAAGTTGCGAAAAAAAGCTTTGAAGTAGAGTATGAAGTGCAAAATGGAGCAAGCCCAAATGATACTTCAATATGCACCCATGGAAATGCAATCTTGGTTTGGGAGAAGGAAGAAAATGGCTATATATGGAAAATAGGTAAGGGAGAAAAGCAATGGTTTGTATATCCAGTGAATGCTCCAGATATGCAAATTGTAATTGGATATACAGGTATAAAATCAAAAACACCTATGCTGATAAAGAAAATAAAAAAATTCATTGAGCATTCTTCTTTCGGAAAGGAAATTATTGAAGAAATAGAATGCCTAGTTTTAGAAGGAAGAAAAATGCTTAGCAAAGGCGATTTAATAAAACTTGGAGAAATAATGAAGGAAAATCATAAACTCCTCCATACCATGGGGGCAAGCTCTAAAGAAATAGAAAAATTAATAAATGCTGCTTTGCAGGCAGGCGCTTATGGAGCAAAACTAACTGGGGCTGGAGGCGGGGGGAGTGTAATAGCTATAGGAGAAAAGCCGGAAAAGATTACAGAAGCGATAGAAAAGAAGGGTGGGAAAGCATTTGTTGTATCGATAGAAAAAGAAGGCGTAAAGGTATGGGGATAAATTTATTTCCTTATAGCACATAATGTTTTGTGGACTTGAAAGAATTCCATGAGAAAAAAATTGAGGATATTATAGACGAAAAACATGTTTGGGATTTGCCTTTGATAGATAAAAATGCAAGTATAGAGGAAGTTTTGAGTGTATTAACAGCAAGAGACCATGTATGGGTAGTTGAGGAAAAAGGAAGTAGAAAATTATGTGGAGTAATTACAGAAAGTGATGTTCTTCATCTTATAGCTCCTCCTCGCCTTCCAAAATATGTCTTCGGTAGAAAATACGGCATTTCCTTACAGCATGGCACCGCAAGAAAAGCAGAGGATATTATGCATAGGCAATTAATAAAATGTACATTAAATGATAAAATTGGTGATGTTCTTCGTAGAATGGTAAATGCTGGATTAAGAAGATTACCAGTTGTTGAAAATGATGAAATTGTTGGTGAAGTAACAGTTCATTATCTTCTCCAAATATTACTGGGTAAGAGATAATGTTACTGGAAATAGGCATTGCCTTGATACTGGCAAAATTAGCTGGTCATGCAATGGAAAAGATTAAACAGCCAGCTGTCATTGGAGAAATATTGGCTGGCATAATAATGGGACCATTTATTTTTGGAGAGTTATTTGGTTTAGAATATTTATCAGATGTTACGGAAGGATTAGCAAGCATTGGCATTATTTTCCTCCTATTTATTTCTGGCTTGGAAATAGGAATAGATGAATTAAAATCAGTGGGGAAAAATGGATTTATAACTTCAATGTTTGATGTTTCTATTGCCTTTCTTTTTGGATATTTAGCTGGAGTTTTGCTTGGATATGACTTGAGGGTTAGTATAGCCATAGGAAATATATTGGTTGCAACAAGCGTCGGCATAACAGTTAGAACGCTTATGGAAATGCATGCTTTGCATACCAAGGTTGGCGAACTCATTTTGACTGTTGCTGTTCTCGATGATGTTCTCGGCATAATAGTTCTGTCTATAACGCTTGGGCATGGTGCTCCTTTGCTTCTTTTTGCTAAAATTGCAATTTTCTTTATTATTATCTTGCTGATTTTAATGGTTATTGAGAAAGTTAAAGACATAAAGTTGCATATACCTCGCTTTATTTTAACGGCTTCTATTGCATTCTCCTTAATTTTTGCAGCATTTGCAAAAAGCTTGGGTTTAGCTGCTATTACTGGCTCTTTCTTTGCTGGTCTGATATTTAGTAAGTTTCCACAAAGAAGAAAAATGATTGAATTTATGCGACAGGTAGGTGAGAACTTCTTTATCCCTCTATTTTTCGTATGGGTGGGAGCATCATTTGATTTCAATGCATTAGAAGAGATTGGCAATCTTGTTTTGCTTTTTATACCAATGGCTTTAATTGGAAAAATAATAGGTTGCTCAATGGGTGCGAAAGTTTGTGGATTTAAGGCAAGAGATGCCTTGGCGGTAGGCATTGGTATGATGCCTCGTATGGAGGTGGCTTTAGTTGTTGTAACTACTGAAATAACAATGGGAATATTTAGTGAGGATTTGGCTCATCAAGTATTGGCTTCCACCATTCTTTTAGTGATAATTTCCTCTTTCATTACACCTATTCTACTTAAAGCAGTTTATAAAGGGAAAGAGGAGACAAAATAATTATTTGAACATGTTTTTTAGCCTATTGCAGATGAAATCTAAAGCTTCCTGCAGATTTTTTCTATTGTCCCATTCCTTGATGATTTTCTTCGGCTCTTTTACCTTATCATACATCTCTATCATTTTTGGAACAGCTCTCATTACATTATCAACAATTGTTACATCCGCTGTTATTGAAGTTCTTGACAATGGATTTAAATCTATAGTTATAACTTTTTTTCCCATGTTTTTTAATGCCTGACATCTGTCGCCATCTTCTAAAGGCACGAGAATAACATCTGCTGAATATATGCCTTCATAACTGCAAATAGCTCTATCATGCTCTAAGCCATCAATTCTTGCATCTCCTTCCAAACCCAAAATATTTTTTCCTCCATAGTCTTCCAATAGTTTAATGATTCTTTTGATTCTTTCCTCACTTCTATGGAACAAATTTACTTCTATTTTTGCTCCTGCTTTATTTGCAAAATCTACAATCTCCTTTCCTGCAAGAATAGCTGTATTTCCATTTACAGATATCACCGGTTTTCTGGCAACTTTAAAGTAAGCTATGGCTGTTTCTATTGCTTTAATTGCAAATGGCTGTGTCTTTTCTCCAATTAAATAATCAAAAGCCTCTCCCCTTCCATGAGCTATTAAGCCAGTAATATGCACAATTCCTTTTTCAACACCTTCTTTTATTAATTCTCTGGTCATCAAGCTTTGGTAGCGTGGATGAGATTTCGGAATCATGTGAATAAATAAGCTCAATTAATTATTCTTTT
>CAZBXJ010000004.1:8332-12178 GCA_964495775.1 uncultured Thermoplasmatales archaeon
ATCGTGTTAGTGATTAGCATGCTAATTAATAGCAAAAAAATAGAGGCAATATTTTTTGCAGCCATCATGACATCAATGAGTTGCCAAGCCATTTTAATACCTGAACATGCTCCAAATAAACCCTTTGCGGAAGTGCTTAATATTTTCTGCTTCGTTTTTTATAGGAGGATACTGGTTTAGATGCAACTTTATAGTTTATATATTAATTGAAGAAATTGCTTATTGGATTGGTAGATTGTGTGAAAAACTTGCAAAAATAGTTTTTCCTATACTGGATGCATATATGGAATGGCAGCGTGTCATGCCAGTAAAAATTTATCGTTCTAAGCCCCTGCTTTGCATGACATATGAGGGTTGCATATTAACAGTTGGAGCAATGGGGATTAATAAGGTAGAAGAACATCACGAAGGATATTGTCCAATGAGTGTCACGCTATATGGTTTCACAGGAATATGGTTTCAGTTTAATAATTCTGATTTGGCTATAGGCTTCGCAGAATGTGTTCTCATTCCATGAATTCTTCATTCCTTTTTCATCCCCTTATTCGTGGGGTGTAATCATTAAAAACATTATAAAGTTAATATGTGCATTTATATTGAAAATGGGCTAATAGCAGATATAGGAAAGAAAGAGGCCAATGAAATTATAGATGCTGGCTTTTACCCGCTTTTACTATGTTTCTCCTCTACAATATGGACAACCAATCACTCATTTTGCTTTTTTAAAAAAATTTAACAAAGAAATAAATAATGTTTTTGTTATAATCTCATGAAATCCTCTCGCATTCCCGGTTTTTATAAAATGCCAATAGAAGAGAGAGTAAAAATCGTTAAAGAATTTGCTGGGTTAAGCGATGAAGAGGCAGAGATGCTTCTTTCCTTTAATGCTTTACCAAAGGATATTGCAAATGTTATGATAGAAAATGTTGTAAGCTGTATGCAACTGCCATTAGGAATAGCAACAAATTTCATAATAAATGGCAAAGAAGTTCTTGTTCCAATGGCTATAGAGGAAACATCTGTTGTTGCCGCCGCTTCCAACGCTGCAAAGATGGCTAGGCCAGATGGATTTAAAGCAAAAGCTACAGAGCCGATAATGATTGGGCAGATTCAAATTTTAAATCCTTCAAAGGATTCAAAGGAAAAAATAATGGAAAATAAGGAGGATATAATAAGCTTGGCTAATGCTCAGGATAAAATTTTAGTTGATTTGGGGGGAGGAGCCAAAGATTTGGAAGTAAGATGGCTTAGCGATGACATGCTGGTTGTTCATTTACTTGTAGATGTGAGAGATGCAATGGGAGCAAATGCTGTCAATACTATGACGGAAGCTGTTGCTCCTTTGTTAGAAAAAATAACTGGAGGAAAGGTTTTGCTACGCATCATATCAAATCTTGCCATTTATAGGCTAGCTGAAGCAGAAGTAATTTACAAAAAAGATGCTATTGGGGGAGAAGATGTTGTTGATAAGGTTGTTAAAGCATATGAATTTGCTGCCTTGGATATTTTTAGGGCAGCTACACATAACAAGGGAATAATGAATGGAATAGATGCTGTCGCCATTGCAACAGGCAATGACTGGCGCGCCATTGAAGCTGGAGCGCATGCATATGCGGCGATGAACGGATATAAGCCTTTAACAACATGGGAGAAAAATGAAAATGGCGATTTACATGGCAAGATAAAGCTTCCTTTAGCAGTTGGGATTATAGGAGGGGCAACAAAAGTTCATCCAATGGCAAGAATTTGCTTGAAAATTTTAGGCGTAAAAACCGCCAAGGAGCTGGCGGAAATAATGGCAGCAGTTGGCTTAGCCCAAAATTTTGCTGCATTGAGAGCTTTAGCTACTAAAGGAATACAAGCAGGACATATGAAATTACATGCTCAAAATATAGCTGTGATGGCTGGAGCAAAGGGAGAAGAAATTGATGCTGTTGCTAAAAAAATGATTGAGTTAGGCAAGATAAGAATGGATGTAGCCCAAGAAATTCTGCAGGAAATAAGAAAGGAAAAATAAATGAATGAAAGACAATGCCATAGTAATTCTTCTCATGCAGCAACTAATTTTTCATTTAATGGACTCATTACCATAACAAATTTTTAATACCTTCTCTTTCCTTAATGTGATTCATCTTGGAAAAATAGTATTATATCATTGCAAGGAATGCAATATTCCCCTAGTTAAAAAAAGATGCAGTTGTGGGGAGTTTGCAAAGAGAGTTAACATTACTCCTCCGGGAGATGTAAGACCAGCTTTTGAATATGATAAAAAATTAATTAGAGAAACTGTAAAGAAGCAATTTGGTTCCTGCTACATGCCAAATGTAGTTCTTTTAAATAATGCTCCAGGAATAGATAGAAATGATGAAGTGGTTATAGATGGGAGGGTAGCAGGTATTTTTTATTATAATATATGGAAAAAGGAATTCAAATTTCAACCTCGCCCTTGGTATGCCTCTCTTTTGAACATAAAGAAAAATTATGTTGTTGCTGATAAAGGGGCAGTAAATGCAATTTTAAAAACAGCAAATCTCATGGCTCCGGGCGTTAAAAAAGCAGATGAAGGAATAAAGAGAGGAGATGAAGTTATTGTTTTAAATGAGGATGGAGAAGTAATAGCTACAGGAAGAGCATGGATGGATGGAAAGGAAATGAGGGGCAATAAAGGAATGGCTGTAAAAATAAGATGGAGGGGAATTGAAAAAGCGGAAAAGGGTAAAGATATTAGCTGGAAAAAAGTGATGGAGGCAAATAAGGATGCAATATTTAGCATGGTTGGAAATGAAGAAAGATTCATTGAAAATGTAATGAAAAAATATGACTTGCCTTCTGTCATTTCATTTAGTGGGGGGAAAGATAGCTTGGCAACATTGCTTATTTTACTTGATGCTGGATATGAAATGCCATTACTCTTTTTAAATACTGGTTTAGAATTTGATGAGACAGTAAAGCATGTTTATGAAGTTGCAGATAAATATGGCTTGGATTTGCTTGAAGGAAATGCTGGAAATAAATTCTGGAAGGCAATAGATTTTTTTGGTCCCCCAGCAAGAGATTACAGATGGTGCTGTAAAACCTGCAAATTGGGCGTGGCAGCAAAGCTCATAAAGGAAAATTTTCCAAATGGCATTCTTTCTTTTATTGGGCAAAGAAGATATGAATCTGAAAGAAGGGCGGAGCATGGAAAAATATGGAAAAATCCATGGGTTGAAGGGCAAATTGGCGTTTCACCGATACAAAACTGGACATCTTTGCATGTTTGGCTATATCTTTTCCTAAAAAAAGCTAAATGGAATGTGTTATATGAGCAGGGATTTCATAGGATAGGGTGCTGGCTTTGTCCAGCAAGTGACATGGCAGAGTTTATGCTTAAAAAACATAAAGATTGGAATAAATTTAATGAAAAATTAAATGAATTTGCTGAAAAACACAAACTTCCAGAAGAATGGATATCTCTTGGATTGTGGAGGTGGAGAAGTCCGCCTAAATGGAGCGGAATAAAATATGAAATAAAGGAGGAAAGAGAATATAAAATAAAGGGGAATGAAAAGAGAATTGAGAATTTTCTTCAGATATTAGGAAATGTAAGAAAAAAGAATGATGGATATGAAGTAAATGGAATCAATGTAAAAATAAAGGATAAAATTGAAGTTTTTCCAAAGGAAAAGGAGGAAATTGTCAAGGATCTAATTTATAGAGCAATAAATTGCGTTGGCTGCAACATATGCTATGCAAAATGCAAACAGAATGCAATTTTTATTAAAAATGGAAAGGCTTTCATCAGCCCTAATTGCATACATTGTCTACAATGCATGGATGAGTGTCCTGTAATAGTTTATAAATAGA
>CAZBXJ010000004.1:12278-17140 GCA_964495775.1 uncultured Thermoplasmatales archaeon
AGCATATAAAGCCAAATCCAGTTAGGGAAAATAAAAGACATCTTAAAAAAGCTTATATGGGTTGCCCAAGGTGTGTCAAAGTAATAATGAGGAGTATTCTCCAAGAAGCCCCAAATCCATGTAAAGACGGGAACAAATATAAGCAAAGTTATTGGCATAAGTTTCATTTGTTTTGCTGAAAGCTCGCTCTGCATTCTCATAATATCAACCTGCATTTTTTGAAGCTTTTTTATCATGTGTTTATTCTGCTTTCTCAATGCTTCTCTATATTTTTTCTGGAAAGAAGAAACAAGGTGTTGCATTTTTGCCATTTCTATCCAATCTATTGCAAAATGCCTTATGATGGTTGAGATAACAATGACAATTGAGCCTGCAATGAATATGGTTAGAACAGGATATTGATAATTAAAGCCAAATAAAGGAAAGAAAATATAGTCAACAATAGTCGCTAATGATGCTCTTAATCGAGGATCAAATAAAATTAGTAAAGCAAGCATGAGAAGGAAGAAAAAGCCCATTGATGATTGTTGCTTTGCCATTTTAACTTAATCCCAAAGCCTTTATTATTTCTTCTGCTGCCTCCTCCACTTTTCCTTGCCTATTTTTAACAATTTTTAATGTTGCATTTGTTAGCACTGCATAGCTCATTCCAGCTATTCTATTCATGAGCTGATGTTCTTCCATTTCTTCTTTACTCTCTTTATCTCTTTGCCTTATTTCCTCATCCTTTTTCCTTCTTTGCAATATTTCTTCAACATCAGCTTCAATGAGTATTATTCTTTCCGGCTTTAAAATTTGAAGGACATCATGTGGTAAGCCAGGCAGATAACCATATGGAGTTTTTATTGTGCAGTGAGTATCAATTATAATATTATCTTTTTTTGCAATTTCCTCCGCAGCCTTTCTTTGCAATTCTCTTTGCTTTTCATATGGAAGCTTCCTCATTTCATCTCTATCTTTTATTCCCTCCTTTTTTGCCATTTCAAACATTACGTCTCCATAGTTAATTACTTCTATGCCAGTCTTTTTAATAACTTCATTCAAAACAGTTGTTTTGCCTGCTCCTGGTATTCCAGCTATTATCGCCCTCATTCTACTCCTAAGAATTTTCTTAATACTGGATGCATTTCAATAGCCTGCTCTCTCGCAATCTCTTCATACAATCTTATCACAATACCTACTGTAAGCAACAACCCAGTTCCGGATACATTTCCCACAGTTCCTATTAAATCTGCAAATATCGCCAAAGCCCCAACCAATGCAGAGCTCAAAATCGTTAATGCTGGAATATATCTTGCCAAAACTTTCTTCAATATTCTTGGATCCCTTCTAAAGCCAGGAATCTGCATGCCAGATTGCTGGATTTGTCTAGCTACAGCATCCGGCCCCATATTTGTTGTTTCTATCCAGAATTTTCCAAAGAATATACAACCAATAATGAAAACCGTCGTATATACTATTAGCCTCACTGCCATCTGCCATGGCTCATGATCATGCAAATAGGCAGCATATCTTGGAGAAATCATTGGGAGAAGCCATGTATGCAATCCATTTGGTCTGCTTAAATACCATAATGCCCCGGCAACAGGTTGTGTTTGCCCAGGCAAATACTTTCCAATCCACCATGCCCCTCCTATTAATGGTAAATCTCTAAGTCTTGTATATAGGAGTAAGCCAAACATGTTCAAATTAGCCATTAAGGCAGCCATTAAAATAACTGGAATATTTGAAGCATACATGAGGCGGAGAGGATATCTTCCTCTTGCTCCTCTCACCCTTCCGTGTGCCAATGGTAGCTCAACTCTTGATGATTCAGCATATACTACAAATAAGAAAATGATTATTGTGCCCAACAAGGCTATTACTGCGTTAGGAGGAGAAATAAATATTCTTTCAAATCCTCCTCCATTTACAAGCTCTCCCAATGACATGTGAGTAGTCAAATAGATTGTTTTTGGAATTGTTCCAGCAGGTGGATTTGTAACGCTCAGTGGCAAATCTTTATTTGCAGGGAACCAGCTTAATAGCCCAGTAATCAATCCATTTGAAACTCCAGCTGCGATAAACAATGATACTCCCGAACCAATTCCCCATTTTGATATAAGTTCATCCATCCAGAAAACAATCATTCCTCCTATGAAAAGCTGTAAAATAATTATTCCTCTCGCCGCCGTAGAGCCTACAGCATTTATCAGCCCATCACTTGGGCTTAAATAACCAAAAACCTGTGGCAAAGCTTCAACCAAAATCATTACAACTACAAGCACTTTCTGGAATCCTTGGTATAAAGCCCTATCTTCTTCATCCTGCAAATCCAGATTAATTATTTTTGCTCCAACAAAAAGTTGCAGTATGATGGAAGCTGTTACTATCGGCCCTATGCCTAAATGGACGATGCTTCCACTTGCTCCAGCAATTACAGCTCTGAAGCCAGAAAATATATCTACACTTTCTGGAGCCAATCCATAGATCATTACTTGAGTTAAGATGTAATACAAAACTAAGCATGTTGCAGTCCATAATAATTTGGTTCTAAATGGAACGTGTCCTCTAGGCTTTTTAATTGCAGGCCATCTTTCCACGATTGGCTTCAAAGCATATAATTTGCTTTCGCTTGCCATTTTATCCCGTTATAACTTCTCCACCGACAGCTTTTATTTTTTCTATTGCCTTGGGTGAGGCTTCCTTAACTATAACCTTTACCGCTCTATTTATAAATCCTGCCCCCAACAACTTATCATATCCCAATTCTGTTAAATTTATTTCATCTCCTTCAAATTTATTTAATTCCTCAACATTTATTATTTTCTTTTCCAATTTCCTTCCATGCCTTGTAAATCCATGTCTTCCAAACCTCCATTCTAAATGCTTATGCTTGCATCCTCCTGCAAATCCATGTCCTCCCTTGTGCCCCTTGCCCCTGTGCTT
The DNA here is from genome assembly GCA_964495775.1 of uncultured Thermoplasmatales archaeon. Lineage (GTDB taxonomy): Archaea > Thermoplasmatota > E2 > UBA202 > JdFR-43 > JAPDJP01. The sequence continues at coordinate 15,207 of CAZBXJ010000004.1, forward strand.
CTTTTTGCTACCCCAACCGCATGTCTTGGAACCGCGCATCTTTTTTGTTTTCCTCCTCATAGCATCCTCCTTATAAGCTCATTTATATCCTTTCCTCTATATCCTGCTGAACCTCCCATATGATATGGCTTCTTTATGCTTTTATATCCTTTGCGAGGAGGATGAAGGCGGATGCAGGGATTTGTTATCTCCTTTAATTTCACTCCCTCCTTCAATTTTTTTATTGCTTCATCAACATTCTCAACTTTAGCTCTCTTTTCTAAAAGTAAGCGTAATGTTTCATCATCTATTTCTCCCCATGTAACATAATCCTTAACTTTCTGAAGCATTCCTTTATAACTTGGATTTGGATGGATGATGGTGCAACTATTTATCTTATGCAAATTCAGCATTTTCAATGTATCTCTTATCTCCCTATTTGCATTTATTGTGCTTCTTATTCTAATTACCGCATACATCATAATTCACCCATGCCAGAAACAATGTTAATCTTCTTCTTCGTTTCTTCAGGCACTTTAAATATGGTTGTATTTCTCAATGCATCATAAACAGCCTTAGCATAATTTATTGTTGTTCTTGTTTCCCCCTTTGATGTCCCCCACACATCCTGCACGCCAGCGAGGCGAAGAACAACTTTAGCAACATCTCCAACAGCTAGCCCAACTCCACGAGGAGCAGGCTTTAATGTAACCCTTACTGAGCCACATTTTCCAGTGACTTTAAAAGGAAGGCTATGTGGCAATCCACATCCACATTCCCATGAACCGCATCCTCTGTTTATTTCAATAATATTAAGCTTTGCCTTTTCAACAGCTTTTCTTATTGCCATTCCTACTTCTTTATCCTTAGCTTGTCCTATACCAACATACCCATTTTTATTTCCTACAACAACCACAACTCTAAACTTTGTCCTTCTGCCAGAGTCAGTCATTCTTTGAACCATATTTACATCTATTACTTCATCCTCCAAATCTGGCAATAGCATATCAACTATCTCTACCTCTCTCAAAGGCAATCCACTTTTCAATGCCTGACCCATTGAAGTTATTTTGCCTTCCAGCACAAGCCTACCCAATCTTGTTTTAGGTTTCCACTCCTCCATATTCTTCCTCTATCTTATTTTTTATTTCTTCCACAACTTCAGCTATTTTTTCGTCTATATGTTTTCCATAAAGCCTATCTTCAGATGGCAGAATTTCTTCTCCATAAGGAACATCTATGCCAGCATCAACGACTCCTTTTAACGCAGCAAATACTTTTGCTCCTTTTCTTGGAGTATGCAATCCTATATCTAATACACCTTCTTCTATTCCTCTTTTCAAAGCCCTTTTTCCAGCTAATAAGCCGGTAAGATAAGCAGCAGGAGTATTTGAACAGCTATATTGCCAACCATATTTTTTCAAATCACTTGACATAGCTGATGCAACTATTTTATCGCCATTATAATCATATAAAGCAAACTGCACTCTAATATACTTATTTGATTTTCTAACTATTACCCTTGGCTTTCCTGATTTAAGCAACGCCAATCTTTTCCTGTAATTTGTTTTTCCTTCTCTTCTTCTTCTGAACTGCAGCCTCATTTCTCCACCTTTAGCAATCCTTCCATCTCCAGATGAAGCTTGACATGAGCCTTATCCTTAAATTGTCCTCCTTTTGCCCGCCTGTAATATTGGCGGTATGTCTTTCTGTCTATTAAACCTTTATCCCTCAACTCCCTCAAATATTTCCTTATTGCTCTTATCCTTATTATCCATGCCCTTTTCTTTGGCATTCTCGCTGTCTTCTTTCCTTTTCTCGAACCATGCCCTCTGCGCCTTCCCTTCTTTTTCTGCATAAGTTTCTTCCTTATCCTTCCTCTGGAGCTGCCCTTTATTTTCCTTGCCTTTATCAATCCATGCTTAATTAAATTCCTTATGTCGCTTCTTGTTGTT
>CAZBXJ010000005.1:0-4549 GCA_964495775.1 uncultured Thermoplasmatales archaeon
AAATGGAAGCTGGTGGGGAGATGATTTTTTAGGAGATGCTAATGGATACGGACATGCAAGTGGAACAGAAGATGGGGTATATGATGAAAATGATTGCGAAATTTTCTTTGACATATATCAAACCGACGCAGACGCAGATAGGCTAACATGGTATGAAGAAGTATTTATATATGGAACAGACCCGAATATAAGTGATTATGGAAAAGATTATGATGGAGATGGCGTACCAATTCAATGGGAAGACAAATATGGATACAATCCTTTTGTTTATGAAAATCATTCTTCATTGGATCCAGACAAGGATGGGATTCAGAATATCGAAGAATATATGATGGAAGAATGGCATTCTGATCCATTTAGCCAAGATATTTTTGTTGAAGTAGATTTCATGGAAAATAGATTTTTTGGGCATACTACATTTCCAGAATATTCAAAGCAAAAGGTTATCTCTGCTTTTACAAAACATAATATTTTGCTTCATATTGATGATGGCATAATGGGACAAGGAGGAGATATATTACCATATGTAAAATTCTACACCCCAGAATATATGTCTCTATATTACAAGAAATATTTCCTAAATGATGGCAAAGATGATTGGAAGAGAGGAATATTCAGATATTGTGTTTTTTGCCAGTATACATTTCCAGCCAAGAAAAGCGTGGCTGGTTATTCATATTGGCCAACTAATTTAGATAAATTCTGCAGTTTTGCAGTTGGAATAAGAGTAATAAAAAATTATAGGTTTACACCAGTAAAAAGAGAGATTGCAACAGCAAGTTTATTTATGCATGAGCTTGGTCATACACTCGGCATATTCTGGCATACCTATCATGGTTGTGATAATTTAACAACTACCCGTCCATGGTATGATGGATGGAAGAAGTATGAGAACTATAAGAGCTGTATGAATTATAGATATGCTTGGAGTTTAATTGATTACTCCGATGGCAGTCATGGTGAGGGAGATTTCAATGACTGGGCTGTTGTAGACCCAGCTTTCTTTGAAAAGAATTTCTTTGCTGAACCACCTATAATTCTCTAATCTTTCCATACCCTTACATCTTTTTCATCTATGGCTGTATTCATTGCAACATCATAGGCAACAACTTTTATTACATGAAATCCTTTGCTTGTATCCCAGTGCCATTGATATGGCGAGTTCGTTGCAATGTGTGCTAAGGAATCATCAATGTAAAATTCTATTTTTTCTATGCCTATGTTGTCAAAAGCATTTACTACTATATCAACATCTCCAAGAATAATGGTAATTGGTAGAGGAAAGATTTCTCTATTATTTATATAAAGGGCATTTCTTGGCTTTACTATGATAACAGACGGAGGAGTAATATCATAAGGAGAAATGGTTGCATATGTTGTATCATTCGCCACATTTCCTATTGAATCTATGACAGTTAGCTTAACAGTATAATTTCCTTCCTTGCCATAAACATGCTTTGGGCTCTGCTCATAGGCATAGCTTCCGTCTCCAAAATCCCATCGCCATTGATATGGAGGTATTCCACCAAAAGCAGAGCCATTAAATTGTATTTCAAATCCAGCAATTCCTTTATATGGTCCACCTGCCATTGCCTGCAATTCTTCATAAATAATGGCTTGCGTTGTATCAACAGATACATTTTTCATGCTATCTGTAACTTTTAATTTAACAGTGTATATTCCTGCTTCAATATAGCTATGCTTAGGATCTTCTTGGCTACTTGTTACCCCATCTCCAAAATCCCAGTGCCAGTAATATGGAGGTGTGCCGAGATAGGCGGAGCCGTTGAATTTTATTATCTCTCCTACTTTTCCATAATATGGATCATTTGCTATTGCCGTTAAATTACGGCATATATACCACACATGAATTTCATCGTATCCTTTATTATTCTGGCTGTCATACATACATACTTTAATGAAATTTTTTCCTTCAAAAAGTTCAACAGGCAATTCAAAATCAACTCTTGTATATGGCATCGGCAAATCTTCTTCGTAAAACCTGCTTTTATTATTACATTTAACTATCCATTCCATTCTTATGATGCCATCTTCATCAATTGCATATCCTGTTATGTTTAACAAAGGACCATGAGTTGCATTGAAAATCTCTCCCGATTTTGGATATGTAATAACTACAAGAGGCTCATCATTTAAAGGCAGAGAATTTGCCATTAGCAGAATAGCTACTGTTGCTACCAACACAACAAACTTTTTCATAATTATACAAGTGGCAAGTTTTATAAACTTGTTGTTTGCAAGCAAACAACTGCAGCATTTACCCGTGCAGGAATTTTTCACATTCCAGACAAGAAAAATGGTCTGATTTTTCACATGAAATTATAAAAGGATAATGCAACTAAAACAATCTGCAAGCTTTTGGCTTTAACAATTCCTCAAATTCCGCATTGGTTTCATCGATTGCTTTTTCCTGCCTAATCTTATTCACAAATACATAATTCAAAAGTTGTAGAAATAGAGCCGGCGAAGGGATTTGAACCCTTGACCTGCTGATTACAAATCAGCCGCTCTACCGGGCTAAGCTACGCCGGCTTCAACAGAGAAAAGAGAAGGATTTAAAAAATTTTATGGTGATTTTTAAGGAGAGAAAACTTATGAATTTCCCGATATAAGCTAAAAAAGAAAAACAAAATTTATTATTGAATTAGAGATTCTTCTATATGAGGGCTTTAATTATAGGAAGATTTCAACCATTTCATAATGGTCATGCTTATCTTGTAGAGAAATTTAAGGAAAATGAATTAATATTTGCCATAGGCTCTGCATACGAGAGCTATTCTTTTGAAAATCCTTTTACTGCAGGAGAAAGATGTGAGATGATTTATAAAGCTATGAAAGAACTAAATGTAAAAAAATTTTATGTAATTCCTGTTCCAGATATAAACAGATATGGTGTTTATGCAAAACATGTTATTGATTTGGTCCCCAAATTTGATTTTGTTGTTTCAAATAATAAATTAATAAAAATATTGTTTGAAAGAGAAGGATATGAAGTGAAGGAAACTGGTTTGCATAATAGAAAGGAATATCAAGGAAAAGTTATAAGAGAGAAAATTGCTAAAAAGGAGAGATGGGAACATTTAGTTCCAAATAAGGTTGCAGAATATATCAAGAGTATTAAAGGAGATGAAAGAATCCAAATGCTGGCTGAAATATGAGAAATTTGGCTTATGCCTATTTTATGCAAAACTCCAAAATTTTTATAGCTCTGCCAATATATAGGAATAGCAGGGGTAGCCAAGCGGTCAACGGCGCAAGGTTCAGGGCCTTGTGGGGAAGCCCTTCGTGGGTTCGAATCCCACCCCCTGCATAATGAAATTCAAAGTTTATTACACAAAAAGGATTGATTTGGAAGCAATAGAAAAAGCGCTATGGGAAAATTTTCATGTAGCTATAGAAGATGCTGGATTCCTGGCTCTGCCAGAAAATGCTTTCAATAAGGTGAGGCAGCAATATAATGCTATTCTTCTTTTGCCACACATTCCTCCTTATTCCATATGGATTGTTGACAAGGACATTTATGTTGATAAAATGAATTTTGTATTTGGGATTGCCTGGCAAAGAAAAGCCATTGTTTCCACCTATAGATTGCCAGATGAAATTATTCCAAAGGAAGTTGTTCATGAAGTGGGTCATCTATTTGGCTTGGAACATTGCAAAAATTATTGTGTAATGCAATTTTCAAATAGCTTAATGGAGGCAATGGCAAAACCCAGCAAATTATGCAATGGTTGCAAGAGAAAATTAAAGTTGCAATAGTTTCAATCCATGTACCTCCCGCCATTTACATCAACAACTTCTCCAGTAACATATTCATTTTCTATAAGGAAGCGCACTGCATGAGCTATTTCCTCTGGCTTAGCTATTCTCTTAAGCAAAGCCAGTTCCTTCAATTTTTCTTTTATTTCTTCACTTAACAATTCTGTATCAACAGGGCCGGGTGCAACAGCATTTACTCTTATTCCATACTTTGCCAGCTCACTTGCCAGCGCAAAGGTTAAGCCAATTACTCCCGCTTTGCTTGCTGCATAATGACATCCTACAGTTCCACCCATTTTTCCAGCTATTGAACTTATGTTAACTATGCATCCTTTTGCTTTTTTTAAATAAGGAAGGGCTGCCTTGCAACAATAAAAAACGCCTGTTAGATTAACATTTATTACCTTATGCCAATCTTCGAGAGTTATATCTTCCAAGAAAATGTATTTACCAACAATCCCTGCGTTATTTACAAGAACATTTATTTTTTCATGCTTCTCCCCTATTTCTTTAAAAATTTTTTGCACCTCTTCCCAATTTGTTACATCCATTTTATAACATTCTGCATTTCCATAATTTTTAAGTTCTTCTAGGGTTTCTTCTGCCCTCTCCTTATTTTGCCTGTATGTGAAAATAATGTCATATCCATTTTTAGCCAAATCAATGGCAATGGCTTTTCCTATTCCTCTATCTCCTCCAGTTATTACAGCCAGCATAAATGGAAAACAAAAATGGATACAAATATTTTCTTTACAAAATGAAAAGATAT
>CAZBXJ010000005.1:4649-16497 GCA_964495775.1 uncultured Thermoplasmatales archaeon
TTTGAGAATTCTTCTTGCTTTCTTTTCTACTGGCAAATCAATCATTCTTCCATTTAATGTTGCAACTCCTTCTCCAGATTTTCTTGCTTCTTCTATTGCTTCAATTATTTTCTTTGCTTCTTCAATTTCCTCTTCGCTTGGCATAAAGCACTCATGTATTATCTCTATTTGGCCTGGATGAATTGCTCCTTTTCCATCAAATCCAAGCTTAATGATTTTCATTGTTTCTTCTCTTAATCCTTCTTCATCTTCTATATTTGGATAAATTGTATCTAAAGCTTGTATTCCTTCTGCTTTAGCAGCCAATAAAATTTCCATCCTTGGATAATATAAGGCCTCCCAATCCCGTTTTGCACCAGTATCCCTAGTATAATCTTCAGCTCCAAAAGCCAATGCAACTATTTTATCGCTTGCTTTTGCAATGCTCCTTGCATTTGCAACTCCCTTTGCTGTTTCAATTATTGGCATTAAATGACAATCCAAACTTACTTCCTCCATGATTTTTTCTATAACCTTAATGTCTTCTTCACTTTCCACTTTAGGGATGCAGATGCCGTGGGGGGCGCCATAAGAAATAATGCTTATGTCTTCCCTTGCCATCTCCTTATTAATTCTGATCCATATCTCGGATCTACCAAAGTCCATTAATTTCAATGCATTTTTAACGAGGTAGCGAGCATCCTGCTTTTGTTCCATAACTACGGAATCCTCTAAATCAAGAATTGTACAATCGCACCCATAAACTGCAACACTATTTATAAATCTTGGATTGTTGCCAGGAACATATAACCTGCTTCTCCTCGGTCTATCTTTTCCTGTCTTTCCTCTTCTTGCTTTCTTATCTGGAATTTCGCTTCTCGTAGCTTTTGAAATTGCCGATTCGAGCCTTGCTATAATAACATAATCTATTGCTCCATTCTCTTCTATTTCCACATCTGCCTCAATGTCCATTTCTTCCATTCTTTGGAGAACAATTTCTTTTATATGTTCATCAAACATTCCTGGTGTTTTACTTTTTATTTTTACATTTCCCTCTCCAGGTTTTACTCTAATTAAACAATCTCTTTCATTCAAGCTACCTGCAACTCCTTCTTCCATTACCTTCATTTTCCTCCCCTCGCTATTTCAAAATCAATGAAATCGCAGTGATGAATTATTATTGCCTCCTTGCATCTTTCCACAAGCTCTCCTTCCTTGGAATGAGCAATAATTATATTCAAAATTTTGTCATCTAAGCCAACTTGACTTGCAAGAATTCCCCCTATAACAGGGTGTCTTATATATCTGCCTACATTTGATTTAACCACTTTTCCATCTTTCTTTTCATATTCTAAAAGCTTTCCAATATCATGCAATAGTGCACCAGCTATTAATGTATCAATATCCACATCCTGTCTTGCTTTTCCTATTTCATAAGCCATTTTTGCAACATTGTTCACATGTTTAACATATGAATAGGCATTTTCAATTAGCAAAGTAAAAGGAATTTCTTCCAGATTTTCCCATTTTCCCTTTTCAATGGCAATTTCATAACATTTCTTAATTTTTTCTCTTAACTCATTATTTTTTATTTCCTTAAGCAATGGAAATACTGTTTCCAGATCCATAGAGGAAAATGCATCATCTTTTTATAAGCTTTAAGCCAAATTTAAAAAGCCTGCTGTGTTTTGAAATATGCTTCTATTCATACATGGCATGTGGAGCAATGCTGATGTTTGGAAAAATTATATTAAATATTTTCAAGATAGAAATTATCCATGTAAAGCAATAAATTTGAAGGAGGGTTTGAATTTAAAGAATGTCTGTTTTGGCGACTATGTGGCAAAAATAAAAAATATGGTAAGCAAAGATGACATACTCATTGGACATTCTATGGGTGGATTGATTGTTCAAAAAGTGGCAGAGGAAATTCATATAAAGGGAGGTATAGCTATATGCACAGCCCCTCCAAAAGGAATAAAATTTGGAAATTTTGGAATGACTTTAGCCTCATTGCGATATCTTCCAAAAATTTTGATGAAAAAGCCTTTCAAACCATCCTATTCTTTTCTGAAAAAATATATTTTAAATTGCGTTGAGGAAGAAGAGGCAAGAAAAATTTTTTATACTGTTGAAGCTGAATCGCCAGCAGTAGCATATGAATTGGCAATGAATAAAATAAGTGTTGATGAAAGGAAAGTTAAATCTCCTCTTCTATTTATTGCAACGAAAGATGATAAAGCTTCTCCCCCAGAAATGGTAGAAAAAGTTGCGAAAAAATACAATGCGGAATTTGTTGTTTTGGATGGCTGTCACTGGATTTTTAAGGATTATGAACAGATAGCATATGAAATATCAAAATTCATTATTAAATTGCATGAATAGCTATTTATCCATAAGTTTCGCTTTCCTTATTTCATAGCTTCCTCTCTGCCCATCCCAGGTTTTTACAGCATCAACAACTTCTATCCTTTTCCTATAAAGAGGACAATCTAAAACAAAAGTTTCATATTCTCCGCCTTCACCTGCCACATTTATTCCATGCTTTTCATTCAAAAACTTTAGCTCCTCTATACACTTTTCATCAATCTTTCTTCCAAGCCATTTTTCATCCAAACCATATGCAGCAACAGCAGTTATAATTACATCAAATTTAGCTTTTAATAAATCCCCAAGCAAAACTTCTTGCCTCTTATGCCATAATGGCATAAATGATTTTACACCTATTTCATGACAAACTTTCTCTATTCTCGTCCTTTGATACTCGCTCGCAATAGCTCCCGCCACCACACCATCTACATTTGCCCTTCTTATAAGTTCCTTTAAGTCATCGAGCTCTTTTTCTTTTTCTGCCTCACTTTCCTTCATCAATAAAGGCAATCCCATGGCATCTGCAATCAAAGGCAACAAATGTATATTTTCCTTATGATACATCCATGATAATTTCCTTGGCTTTACTGCTATTAAAGCATCTATAGTCCATCCATAATTTTTTGCTACATAGCATGCATACAATGAATCCTTTCCTCCAGTTATTAAGCAAGCTATCTTCATTTTATATCATGCTCATCCCTTATTTCCCCAAATATTTCCTCTATCAAATCTTCCAGTGTTACAATTCCTAAAGTTTTTCCATCCTTTGTTTGCAATACAGCCATATGCACCTTCCTTTTCTGCATTTCCCTTAACACATCATCTATTTTCATATTAGGTGTGATTTTCAAAATATCTCTCATTATTTCCTTTATTGGTGTATTTTCATCCTTCATTAAAGCATCTTTTACATGTACCATTCCAACAATGTCATCTATATTTTCCCTATAAACAGGAAATCGTGAGTAGCCAGTTTCAACAGCTTTCTTAATTAAATCTTTAACTTTGTCATTTTCATGAAGACAAACCATCTCTTCCTTGGGAACATATACTTCTATTGCCTTTGTTTCATCAAAATCAAAAACTTCCTCAACAAGCTCCTTTTCATCTTTTTCTATTGTTCCCTGCTCTACTCCTAAATCAAGCATAACTTTAATTTCTTTTTCTGTAACAACTTCTTTTCTTTTCTCCTTCCCTACAAATTTTAAAATTGCTTCAGAAATTGCTGTAAAGGCGCTTGCCAAAGGATAAAAAATTTTTCTCACAAATGCAAGATATTTTGCAACTTTTATTGCAAACTTATAGTTGTCTCTGCCATAAGCTTTAGGAGTGGCTTCGCCAAAAATGATTATGACTAAAGTCATTATGGCTGTCGCCACCCCCACGCCAGCATTACCAAAAAGATGCGTTGCCAAAGCCCCTGCTAATATAGAAGCTGTTATATTAACAAGATTGTTGCCAACTACTATTGCACTCACTACTTCATCTCCCTTTTCAAGCAATTCTTCGAGCAGTTTTGCATTCCTATTTCCTTTTAGCACTTCCTCCCTTAATCTAACTCTATCTACGGATACAAATGCCATTTCTGCAGATGCAAAAAAAGCTGAAAGAAAAATCAGAATTGTTATTGCTAAAACAATTAGCCAAATCATTTAGCTATATTTTTTAAATCCCATTTCTTCAGCAACTTCTCTAAAGCATTGCCTGCATAAATGCATTCCATACCTTCTTATTATGCCTCTTTTTCTTCCGCATCTCTTGCATCCTTCTACCCTTCCATATTTCTTTTGTCTTTCCTTTATCCTCATTCTATTACCTCCACATTAAATTCCTTTTTAACAAATTCCATTGCCTCCTCCCTTGTTATTCTATGCTTTTTTGGAACTTTTGTTTTTGCTATCTTTCTTCTTTTTATTCTGTATCCTTTCCTCTCCAAAGTAACGCAGACATCCATCCCAAATATTCCTATCTCCGGATCGTATTTTATCCCCTCAAAATCAGTATGCTCAGCTATTCCAAAGGAGAAGTTTCCTTCTTCGTCAAATGACCATGCTGGAAGTTTAAAATCCCTTACCCATAAAGCTTTCTTCAAAAATTCTATGGCTTTTTGTTTCCTCAAAGTAACTTTACATCCTATTGGTAAACCTTTTCTTATTCCAAAATCCCTATTTGTTACCTTCGCAATTGTCTGCACTGGCTTCTGACCAGTAAGCATTTCCAGGACTTTTTCCGCCTTCCTAAGCCTTTCTCCGCCTTCGCCAACACCTATATTGACTGTGACTTTTTCTATTCTTATCTGCCTCATAGGATTTTCACTCTTCATATCCTTCAGCTCCTGGTAACTGCACTAATGGTTTATCTTTTCCAATTGGAAATACATATGGTTTAATTGTGGAAAAGCCTTTTAACTTTACAATATTTGGCATTGGACTCCTTGTTACAATAACTTCTTCAATTTCTGCTATCTGTCCGGTATGCTTTCCTCCAATTATCATAGCCAATATACCTTTTTCCATCGGTATCTTTTCTAAAATTTCTTGCTCAGGCACCGATATCCTCAAAACATCTCCTGTCTTATATTCATTTTCTCCAACCACTATATTTCTTCCATCATGCAAATTGAGCTGTAATTTTCCACCCTTAACCATTGTTTTATTTTCTATTCTGCAGAGCTTCCATTTTGCTCTCTCTTCATCAATCTCCACCAAGCTTAAAGCACCTTTTGAATCGAATAAAACTCTGTAATGCAAATTCATTTTTGGAATGGAAATTACATCCATAAAACCACATGGAAATTTGTAATCTCGCCTTGGCTTGCCATCAACCAAAATTTCCCTAGCAGAAATTATTTTTCTTGCCTCTCTCCCTGTATCTGCCAAATGCAAGAAATCTCTTACAACCAGCAATAAAGGAATGCTTCTCTCAACTGGATGAGGACCTGGGGAAGGCTTAACAGTCCATTTTGCAACTTTTCTTTCTAACTTCCAACTTTTTGGTGCGCTTAATCTTTTTAAATGTGCCATCTAATCCTCCTTATTCTTTTCTTTATTTAAATCTTTCTCCACTATTTCCTCAGTTTCCTCAGCTTCCTCTTCCTTCTCCTCTTCTTTTTCCTCTTCCATTTCCTTCTCTTCTTCCATCTCCTTGATTTGCTCTTCAGCTTCCTTTTCTATCTCTTTCCTTGTCTCTTCTGGCAATCCTTCCTCAAGTTTTCTGCGCCTCCATGGATCGGTTAAATTAAGCTTGGTTATTACGACATTTGATGCATGTATTGGGCGAGGAACTTTCTTTCCATCCACTTTTGTAATTGTAACTCCTTCAATTTCTATTCTTCCTTTTTTAACATCAACTCTCCTTACTTTACCAACATATCCTCTAAAATCTCCTCTAACAACCTTTACAGTATCTCCCCTTACGACAGGCAAACTCCTCCTCCTATATTTTATTATTAGCTCCTCTGCCAGATGAGCAGCTACCCACTTCCTCTTTTTATGCAGAGGAGCGGAATACAGCATTTTTCTTTGTTTTCTCGGCTGATAGCTCTTCATTTTATCACACTATTATAGATGCTGCAGCAGCTATACGGGGCCATCTATCTGCAGCTTCTCTTGCAACTGGCCCCTTAATAGCTGAACCTTTCATATCACCCTGAGGAGTAACAAGAACTGCAGCATTATCTTCAAATTGTATTCTCGTTCCATCTGGGCGCCTATATGGCATTCTTTGCCTAATAATAACAGCATGAAGCACCTGCCTTTTCAACTCTGGCTTACCTTTCTTAACTGTAACAACAACCAAATCTCCAACTCCAGCTGCAGGATAACGGCGATGCACTCCTTTTATATTTTTAACAGCAATGATTTCCACTACCCTCGCCCCAGTATTGTCAGCACATTCTAACTGGGCGCCGGTGGGCAATCCCCTTGTTATTGTAGCAGCTATTCCCTTCATTTTTTACTCACCACCACAAAGTGCTTTGTTTTGCTTAAGGGGCGACATTCCATTATGATTACTTCATCTCCCTTTTTAACTTCTATGCATGGTGGCAGATGAGCCTTGTATCTGCTCGTCCTTTTCTCGTATCTTTCATACTTTGGCACATAGTGCAAGCGCTCTCTTTCAACAACTACTGTTCTCTGCATGGCTGTAGATACAACTTTTCCTCTTATAATTATCCCTCTCACTTTTAAATGCCCATGCCATGGGCATTTTTCATCATTGCATTCCTTTTCCGGCGGTTTAACATCAATACCTATATCCCTCATTTTATCTTCCTTATCCTATCTTCAGGCCTATATTTTATTTTTTTCCCGTCAACAACCTTCCCATTTATTTCAAAGACTGCAATATCTTTTGGTATTTTTTTAATTTTTCCCTGACTTTCTATTATGAGCATATTTTTCGTTTCATCAATTATTTCCCCTTCAACTCCTTCCAATGATTTGTCTGTAGCCTTAAGAACTTTAACTGGCAACCCAATAAACTCATGCTTTAAAAAATTTTTCATTCTACTTCCACCGTAAATCCCATCTCTTCCAACTTCTTTTTTGCTTTTTCCTTGTGATCTCCCTGCAGTTCTATCGAGTTTTTCCTTACTGTTCCCCCACATGCACAGCATTTTTTCAACTCCTTTGCCAAATCACCAATATCAACAGATGAATCCAATCCGGAAATGATGGTGACAATTTTTCCATATCTTCTCCTTTCGGTAGTTATTTTTATTTCCTGTCCTTCTCTTGCTATTTTTTCACAAACACACAGTTCCTTAGGCAATCCACAAACTTTGCATATCTCGCTCATCCTATATCTCCTTCCTCCCTCATTATTGTAAGCAATCTTGCGATTGTTTTCCTTAAATACCTTATTCTGCCTGGTGAGGGAGGCGAGCCACCCATAGATGCTCTTCCATACTCTTCCATAAGCTCGTTTCTTAATTCCAATAACTTTTTCCTTCTTTCTTCGCTACTCATTGCCCTTATTTCCTTCGCTTTCATTCCTTTCAAGCACCTCCTTCAATACTTCCTTTAATTTCTCAGCCCTTTTTATACCTATCCCTTTAATTTCAATCAAATCATTAATATCCATCTCATACACTTCTCTTGCATTTTTAATTCCAGCTTTCTTTAAAGCATTTAAAATATTTGAAGGAATGCCGGGAATTTCCAAAACATCCATCTTCTCCAATTTTTCTAAAGCCTCTTCTTTCCTTTCTTCTATCCTCTTCAGCTCTTTCTTAATCTCTTCCTTCTCCTCTTCTAAAATTTCAACCTCATCAGGCAATTTTGCATCTGGAGGCATTATCCTAACTTTAACTCCTATTACACCAGGCTTAGTCAAAGCTATAGCCCTTCCTTCCTTCATAACTTGCTTAGCTACCTCTCCACAATACTTAACATAGCCAGCAGTAAATTTCTCTGTTCTGTGGCGGGCTCCCGTAAGCTTTCCGGATATAATAACTTGGCATCCTCTTGCGCCAGCATCCATTATGCGGCGAACTGTTGAATGTCCAACCCTCCTAAAATGCCATCCTCTTTCCAAAGCTGCAGCTACTTTTTGAGCCATAAGCTGGGGATTCAAAGCAACAGCATCCTTTACTTCTTCAATCTCAACCTGAGGATTTTCAATTCCAAATTCCTTTTCTATTTTTTCTGTAAGTTCCTTTATTCTTTTTCCTCCTTTTCCTATGATTAAACCCGGTCTCTCAATTTGCATTGTTATAAGAGTGCCCAGAGGAGTCCTTTGAATTTTCAGTCCTCCAAATCCTGCCCTCTCGCTTTCCTTCATTAGAAATTCCTTGAGTAAAACCCTTCTCTGGCTCTCAACAACAAACTTCCTTTCTATTGCCATGTTATTCCTCCTCTTCCTTTTCCGCTATTATTATTTCAACATTTGTTGTTCTTTCATGCCATGCTGTAGCCCTTCCAAAGGCGCGAGGCATATAATTTTTTATCATTCTTCCTCTATAGGCTGAGATATGAGCAATATACATATTTTCTGGATTTAATCCTTTATATTCAGCATTATTTTCAGCATTTTCCAATACTCTCAATATAAGTTTGCATGCTTTTTGAGGATATGCCCCTGGGCCAATTCCTTTTTTATGAGCCCTCTCAGTATTGTGAGTTCTAAATGGAATTGCCCTCTTGAAATTTATGACATCTTGCAAGTATTGCTTTGCTTCCTTCACACTCATTCCCTTTATAGCCCTGATTATGTTTTCGCAATGCTTTGGAGAGCAGTGAAGCTCCCTACCATAAGCCTTTGCAGATTTTTCCGGGTCTAATTCCATTGAGTACTTCATTTTCATCACTTCAACGGCAGATATTTGGAGCTACGAGTAGCTCCCACTCCAGGACCGCTATGCTTAACTTCTTTTCTTGTTAAAGCAAATTCTCCCAAATAATGACCAATCATTTCTGGCTTAATTTTAACTGGAACAAATTCTTTTCCATTATGAACAGCTATTGTATGCCCAACAAATTCAGGCAATATAATCATATCCCTCAAATGGGTTCTTATAATCTTTCCTTTCTCTACCTTTCTCAATTTTTCCAAAAGGCGATATTGCACCGGCGTCAGCCCGCGCTTCAAAGTTCTTCTTGCCCTAGCTGGAAGTAAAGGTAGCAACTCCTCCAAACTCATTTTTGATAACTCTTCAAATGTATAGCCACGATAAGTAAATTCTTTTTTTGCGGTAATTTCAATCTTCCTTCTCCTCTTCTTAGCCATATTAATCACCTCTTACCCGTTCTTCTCGCTGCTATAGAACCAACTTTTCTACCAGGGGGAGCACCTCTTGCAACTGTCTTGGGGCGACCAACATGTTGATGGCTACCTCCTCCATGAGGATGGTCAACAGGATTCATAGCCACTCCACTTACTATTGGCCATAACTTTCCTCTTGCTTTTACAGCATGATATTTCTTTCCTGCTTTAACAAATGGCTTATCTGCTCTTCCTCCTCCTGCTGGCAAGCCTATGGTAGCTCTGCAATTTGGCAAAAATTTCTTATGCTTTCCAGAAGGAAGGCGAACAATTACTCCATCTTTTTCATGAGATACAATGGTAGCGTAGCTTCCTGCAGCTCTTACATATTTTCCTCCATCTCCTGGCTCCCCTTCTATATTAAATACTGGAGTTCCTTGAGGTATTGAAGCTAAAGGTAAAACGTTTCCTGGCTTAATTATAGTTTCGCTTGTAAATTTAATCTTCTCTCCTGTAGCCAATCCTTCGCAAGCAATAAGCTTTGCAATTTGCCCATTTTCAAGCCTTACCATTGCCAAAGGGGTTGTAGCGCCAGGGTTATGCACAATATCCTCCACAATTCCTTCATACTCTCCAAACCTAGGGTAAGCTATTGGACCCTTATGCTTAAATGAAGGGCTCGTATATGGAGGACGCCCAGCCCCACGCCTTTGGTGGCGAAGCCTTTTTCCCATTTTTACACCTCAGAATATACCAATCCTCATTCCTATATCCTCAGCTTTATATTCTGGCTTCAATTTTACTACCGCAATTTTTCCTTTCTTTGTTATCCTTGTATTAACTTTCTCAACCTTTACATTGAATATTTTCTCCACCGCTTCCTTTATCATTTTTTTGTTAGCATCCATTTTAACCACGAACTGCAATGCATTGTCTTCCTCAATCATCCTCAATGTTTTTTCAGTTACATACGGATGCAATATTATATCATATGGATCCATATTTCTCACCAATTCTTTTCAAAGCATTTAGAGTGTAAAGCGTTAACCTTCCAGCCTGTCCTCCGGGGGCAAGATATTCAACATTTATTTCATCAGGAGTGATTATATCTACACCAGGTAAATTACCTGCTGCTTTCTCAATTTTTTCTTTATTCATGGCAATTATTAATAAAGATTTCGGTATCTTATATTTTCTTCCCCTCCTTTTTCCCTTTCCAGCTCTTATGTGTTTTCCTTTTCTTGCCCTTTCAACATCTTCCTTTAAACCAAGTTTTTCCAAAACTTCAAGCACTTCCTTAGTTTTTTGCAATTCTTCAAATTTATTCTCCACTACTACTGGCAACTCCGCCTTAAACTTATGTCCTCTTTTTCTTACAATCTCTTCATTTACTGTTGCAGATAGAGCAGAAAGTTTTGCAAGAAGCATTTCTTTCTTATTAATTTTCATTTCCCATATTTTTTCAACTTTTGGAGGATGTGCTTCCCTTCCTCCAACTGTTCCTGGGGCAACTGCAGCTCTTCCTGTTGGGAGGCGGGGAACTCTTGCCATTCCTCTTCCTGGCCCGAAAGATTCTGCAGAATAATCTTTTCCAGCTGTTGGTTTTGTTCCATATGGCTGTCGTCTATTAGCTCTGATAACATTAAATGCTTTTGTAATCACATCTGGACGATATTCATAGCTAAAGCAGGATGGTAAATCAACTTCTTCTATAACATTTCCTTCCAAATCAAATACCTTTGCTTTCATTTACACACCCTGCTTACTTGTTGTTGATATGTATGTAATTTGTGGCTCTTCCACCTTAACCCCTTTCCAGTAGCGAACAGCATGACGCATTCTAATGAGCCTTTTAACAGGCCCTGGGGTGCTTCCATGAAGCATAACATATTCATTTCTCACCACTCCATAATGAGGAAAGCCGCCAGCAGGAGTAATTTCCTCACCATTTTCTCCTATCTTCAAAATCCTCTTATTGTATTCTGTTCTCTTATGATAACCCATCTGTCCAGCTTGCGGAACAGTGGGGCGGACCCATGATAACCATGGACCCAGCGTTCCTATCATTCTGCGGTGCTTTCTATTTTTATGATGCAAAAGCTTCACACCCCATCTCTTAACATGTCCTTGGAATCCTTTTCCTTTTGTAACAGCAATAACATCAATCATTTCCCCCACTTTAAAAACATCTTTGACGCTAATTTCTTTGCCCAGCAAACCCTCAGCAAACTTCAATCTTTCCTCCAGGCTTCCTCCGCCAACCCTTATTTCCATAATATCTGGGACTTTCTTCGGCACTCCAGTTATTTTCCATGGCTCAGTATAAGCTAAAACCCTTATTTCATCAAAATCCTTAACCTCTTTCTCTTTCTTTTTCTTTGGCAGTGGTAATCTTTTTGCCAGTTCATCTATACCATTGTCTGCCCATATTTCTGTTTTTGTTTTAAGTCCATAAGGAGTGTATTCATAGAATCTCATAGCAGCAATTTTCATTGGAGGAGTTTCCAGAATGGTAACGGGAACAAAAACTTCTTGTCCAGAGGTGGTGGAGGTAGGGCGGTAATCAACAACCAAAACATGCGTCATCCCTGCCTTATAACCAGCAAATCCCTGCAAACAAGGCTTTTCTCCATCTGCAGGCCAAGATTTAATACGAGGAGTCTCTGAACTAGCCCTTTTTCTTGGCGAAAATGCTAATGAACCTCTTTTTGGTTTGCTGTGCTGTGCCATCTTCTACACCTATAGCTTTACCCAAATATGCAAAGTAATATATAAAACTGATGCTTGAAGC
>CAZBXJ010000006.1:0-9364 GCA_964495775.1 uncultured Thermoplasmatales archaeon
CAAACTGCGAATAGGTGATTGTTAATGGAAGGTGAAACAACCCGAAATTTAATAAGTAGCAAGGTGATTACAATGTAAGGAGGAATTTTAACATAGGTGTATCTGCTAAGAAAAATTCCTTAACATTTTTAGAAAGTTTTATTAGCAAATTTATGATAACTCTAAGATAACGATGAAAGAGATTTATAAAAAAATAATCAATGATTTGGAATCAAAAGCAAACATTGATGGGGCTTGTATTGTTTCAAGAGATGGATTATTAATATATTCTAATATGAAAGATGTGCATGGAGAGAGTTTTGCAGCAATGTCTGCCACCCTGCTGAGCTCTGCAGAGGTGGCAATGGATGAAATAAAGGAAGGGGTGCCGAAAATAGTTGTTGTTGAAGGAAAAAACAGAAAGATAGTTGTTGTAGGAGCGGGACCCAGTGCTTTATTGGCTGTAGTAACAAAATCAGATATTGAGGAAATTTATGAAGCTTTGAAAAAAACTGCAAAGGAAATTAGTGAGGCATTGGGTAAAAAATGATAGAAATAGGTTTACCAAAATTAGACGAATATCTAAACGGCATACCGGATGGAAAGACAATTTTATTTCATATTGAGCCGGGCATGGAAGAAAGTAATATTGCAATGCACGTTCTCCTTAATAACATAAAAAAGGGCATAAAGGGA
This sequence comes from uncultured Thermoplasmatales archaeon, assembly GCA_964495775.1. Taxonomy (GTDB): domain Archaea; phylum Thermoplasmatota; class E2; order UBA202; family JdFR-43; genus JAPDJP01. The sequence goes on from CAZBXJ010000006.1 coordinate 676, forward strand.
ATTTATATTGTGTCGGAAACATCATTAAAAAATGTAGAAAGAAAGTTTGCAGAATATGGTCATAATATAAAGGAGTATGACATAATTTTTGTAGATGGTTATTCTTCCTTAATTGGAGCGCCTTCTGATGCACAATATGTTATTGAAGAACCTCATGACATAAGATGTTATGAAGATGTGCTTCTGGAAATATTTGATAAGGTGGAGAAAGGCATCGTTGTTTTTGATTCACTTTCCAACTTAATGGATATGTGCGGGGAAAGAGATGCTCTGGAGGGTATAGAGAAAATAAATGATGAAATTGACAAAGGAGGGCATAATGGTGTATATAATTTCATAGCATGGCCTTATAAGGAAAGCATTTTATACAGGGTAAGGAGGATTTTTAATGCAATAATTGAAGTTAAATCTCTAGACACAATTGGAAGACAAATCATGGAAATAAAAAAGCATGACTGGGGAGATGGGGAGGGGAAAAAGGTTGAATTTAAAATATTTAAGCCTGATGGAATGAGAATCTATATACCAAAAATAACGGTAATCGGGCCAGCAAAATCAGGCAAGACATCTTTTATAAAAGCCCTATCAAAAGAATTTACTTCTGTAGACAGGCTTGGAACCACAGTTGGAATAGAGCATGGCATAGTTGATTATAAGGGCTATAGAGCAGAAATTTTTGGAATTCCTTCCCACGAGAGATTTCAACCATTAATTGATAAATTTGGCTCATCTTCCATGGGAGTTTTTCTGGTAATAGATGCCTCCGCTCCTGACACATTTCAGCAGGCAAAAAAGATGCTGAGTAAATTCCAGAATCTTCCCTGTGTTATTGTTGCCAATAAAAAGGATTTACCAAATGCTTTATCAAAGGAAGAAATAAAGAATAGGATGGGTGTAGATGTTCCAATTGTAGAAGTTGATTCGCTCAGCAAAAAAGGAGTGTATGAGGCGTTTGAAATGTTGGCAAATAAAATTATGGAGTGTTTAAATGTTGGCTAAAACAGGAATAGATAGGTTGGATGAATTGCTTAAAGGGGGGATACCTTTAAGAAGCAACGTTTTAGTTTATGCTCCTCCTTTTATAGGAAAAGAAATCATTTTGAAAAGATTTGCTCTAGCCGGGCTGAAAGAAGGAGAAAAAGTCATTTTTGTTTTAACGGATAAGTCATTTGTTGATTTAAGAGATGAAATGATAAAGCTCGATGAGAAATTTGAAGAACATGAGAAAAATGGAATGGTAAGATACATTGATGTTTATTCAAAAAGCGTTGAGTTAGAAGAAGAGGAAAGCGAGTGGGTAATATTTGTGGATAGCCCTGTAAATAGGGAAAGAATAGCATCCTCTATATTTCAAATACAGAAGCAAAATTTTGGACAGCATAGAATTGTTTTCGATTCGTTATCTACACTAATAGTTTATTCAGATGCAAAGGCTGTTTTCAGATTTCTCCAAGTGCTCAGCGGAGTATGCAAAAGGATGGGAGCAACTTCAATGTTTAGCATGACGAGAGGAATGCATGATGAGATGGAAGTACAAACTATAAAGCATCTTATGGATGGCGTCATAGAAATGAGAGAAGAAGGAGCAAGGTTTCAGCTTCGTGTCCAAGGATGCGGTGAAGTCATTTCCAGACATTGGATTGATTATATGCTTGAAGGAGAAGAAATAAGATTAACAGGAGCATTCAGGATGGGAAGGGTCGCTTAATCCACTTTTTTCAAAATATCTTCAACTAGTTTTCTAAATTCGCTCGGCAAGATAGTTCTCTCTATGATGCCCTTCGCCCCCGCCTCCTTCAATTTATCTGCCCAGGCTGTTGCGAACCATGCTGTATAGCCATATATATTTGCTTTGGGATCAATCTGTAAAATTTGGCGAGTTGCTTCAACGCCATCAATTTTTCCCTTCCCCCACTGAGTTAAATTTAAATCCATTAGGACTAAATGCGGTTTTTTTCCAGATTCCATTAGCTTTTTATATTTTTCAACACCCTCCTCACCAGATGTTGCAGTATAAACAACTATTGGAATGCTACACCTCTCCAGATTTCTTTTAATTAACTCTAGCATGGTTTCTTCATCGTCAATCGCAAGCACTATTTTTTTATTTTCCATTAAGGAGTATCCAGTTTTGTCCTAATAAATTTTATGATGGAAAGTTTTCCAAATTTGATAGCAAAAAATAAATTGCATAAAATTCTTTAACTATTATGAAAAAATTGTTGGCAGTGATGATGGTTTTATTTTTATTTTACATACCAGTTAGCATTCAGAATGAAATTGTTGTTGAAAATGGTGAAAGCATACAGGATGCAATAAACAGTGCTGAAGATGGAGATATAATTGTCATAGAAGAGGGAATTTATAGAGAAAATTTGGTGATAAATAAAAGCATATCTTTGATAGGAAAAGGAAAAGTAATTGTAGATGGGAATGGAAGCACAGCAATAAAAGTAAATGTGAATGGAGTTAAATTAGCTAACTTGCACTTAATAAATTCGAATAACGCCATTCTGGAATTAAGAGGAGGCGCAATAATAAAAAATTGTAGCATTTATAATGGAAAATTTGGTATAATTGCATATAAATCATCTATAATTGAAAAATGCACAATATGGAAGTGTGGTGGAGGCATTGTTTTATATAATGGTAGCATCGTTGAAGATAGTATTTTGTATAAATGCGGGTTGTGCATAGAAATATATGGGAAGGAAAATTTAGTAAAAAACTGCACAAGTTATTATGCTGGAGTTTCAATTTATATGGAAAATGCAACAGGAAATAAAATATTGGGAGGAAATTTTTACAAGAATAATAACAATCAAGGAGAAATTTTTCTTCTTAACAGCCAGGAAAATGAAATAATGGGTTGCAACATCAGCTATGGAAGTTTTGCTGTAAGAATGATAAAAAGCGATGAGAATGTAATCAGGCAATGTAACATATATAAAAGCAGATATGGCATAAAAATGGAAAGTTGCAATGGAAATATAATACAGCAGTGCAGAATTTTAAAAAATAGATTTGGAGTAACTTTGGAGAACTGCAAAGAAGTGAAGATAAATTATAATGACATTGTTGGCAACTACATGTATTCAATAGATGCAAAATATTCAACATGTGATGCAAGCCATAACTACTGGGGAGGAATTTTTCCTAAAAAAATTCATAAAATTTTAAGCAGGATAAAATTAATGCCTTATTATATCACTCCTCTTTACGGAGAATTTGAAATTAATGAGCTTTCTGAGGAAAAGGAAAAGAAAGAAAATTACTATCCTCCAAAAAGGCAATTTTTTGACATAAATTTAGATGATTTTGATCCTCTTGTTGATGTAAAGGTGTGTGTTGAAATAAAAAGGGCTAGGAGCATTGATGGAAATTATCCTTTTAAATTAAAAATTTTAATTGATGGAAAAGCTAACATAACTTGGATAAAAAAAGATGAGATGCTGGGCTTTAAAGCATGGCAGGATGTGGATGATGGAAAGCAAAATGTGGAAATAGAATTTGTTGCAGGTGAGAAGAAGAAAGTAATATATGATTTGGCAACTGGAAGCTGGTATGGAGATGATTTTTTGGGAGATGAAGATGGATATGGGCATCTTAAATTCAGAAATGCGGAAATTTGGTTTGATATAGGTTACAATGATTATGATGGAGATGGATTAACCTACTGGGAAGAAGTAAACATGTATCATACAGATCCAATGGCAAATGATTATGGAAAGGATTATGATAATGATGGTTTGCCAATTCAATGGGAAGATAAATATGGATTCAATGATTTTGTTGTAGAAAATCATAGCATCGATTATGATGAAGATGGATTGAATGATTATGAAGAATATTATACATGGGATTTGCTTTCTGATCCTTTTGCAAAAGATATTTTTGTGGAAGTGGATTATATGGAAGGATGTGAATTTTATGAAGAGAGCATTGAAATGCTTTATTCAGCTTTTACAAAACACAATATAAACCTGCATATTGTTTTAGATGAAGAAATTCCTTTTAAGGAAATAGTTTATTACAAAAATGTAAGAGATATTTACTGGAAATACTTTTTACATGATAATATCAGCAATCCAAAGCATGGAATTTTCCATTATGCTTTAATAGCCTTCCTTTCATCTTCAAAAAGAGGAGGGCATGCTTTTGTTGGGTGGGACAATTTGGATGCATTTATGCTTGCAACAGGTTATATAAACAAATGGAGAGTTGGAAAAGGAAGAAAGATAGCATATGCAAGTCTATTTATGCATGAATTTGGACACACATTAGGCTTGTTTGATGACACTTTTGGAGGCATAGATAATGAAAGTTGCAATGTTCCATGGCATAAAGGATATTGGATTTATAGAAATTATAAGAGCTGTATGAATTATAGGTATGCATTTGGCTTAGTTGATTATTCAGATGGAACACATGGAAGAAATGATTTTAATGACTGGCAAAACATAAATTTGACATTCTTTAAAAATAGCATATTTTATCCTAAAAGCTGAGCTTCCTCAATAAATAAAATGGACCAAATATGATGTAAAAGAGAGTGAAAATTAGGAGTGAAACAATAAACTCTTTTATTAAGCTCATTGCTAAAAAAATTATAATGCATGCAATTATGGCAAAGTGTTTTTCAATTCTTGGATATGGTATAGGAAAAACCATGAGCAAAGAAAGGATGATGAATAGCAAAAAAGATAGGATGGCTGGAGCAGATAGAAGAATCGCGCATCCAATTACTATGGCTGATGCTGGTGTAGTTAAGCCAAGAAAATAATCTTTTGGGTTAAGATGATAATTTATTAAATGCAAAATGCCAAAGATGAGAAAAAAAGCGGTGGAAAAGATGAAGTAAGCATTGCCATAATAAACAAAAGCAAAGACGGAAGGGGCAATCAGGAATGAAACAATATCTGCAAACTCATCCATATACTGTCCCAAATATCCTCCATATTTCCTTGCCATTATCCCATCCATCCCATCTGCCAAAACAGCCAAAAGAATGAAAATAAATGCTGTACCAAAATTTTTGGTTATAAGTAAAAATATTGCAATCAGCCCGAAAACACCATTTAAAATTGTAAAGGAATCTGCAAAAGATAGCTTCTCCAAAATATTTCTTCTCATCATAAAAATGCCGCGGGAGGGGTTCGAACCCTCGACCTTGCGGTCTTCAGCCGCACGCTCTCCCAAACTGAGCTACCGCGGCACAAATTCTTCAAGCTTTTCGACTTTCAATTTCAGCTCATTTAATATATTTCTAAAGTTGTTTATAAATTCTTCTGTCTTCTCAGTAGTTACTGCTCCATTGGAAGATGGTTTTATTAATCCATTTTCTTCAAGAACTCTCAATGAATATCTGACTTTGTGTGGTGGAAGCCCTGTTATCTCTGAAAGCCTTATTATGCCTATTGGTCCTTCCTCAACAATTATTTTAAGTATTCTTAAATGCCTTCCAATAACCTCAATCTCCTCCTTCAACTTTTCCACGAAGTCCATTTCAGACACAATTGGTAATGTTATTCTAATAGAAAAATCTTGTGCTTCGATTATGAATTTTAAACAGGCAAGGGCATGAAACGTTTTTCTGTTCAAACGATGAATTGACAGAGTGGAAAATTCAAGGTAAAGTTATGTCTGCACCTAATATATCTACTGCATTTCCCAATCCCATGCCAATCATTGAGGCATGAAACGTCCATTTTCCTTTTCCACCTATAATTGGCATATATGGATAAAAATCACTGTCATCCGAAACTACCATATTTCTGAATATAGACCATACTTTGCATTTTTTATTTTCTCCCTGTGGAGTTTCATATTCAAGGGATGCAATGCCTGCGCCAAGATTAAAGTAAGGGAATCCGATGAAAGTATTGTTTATATAAATTGTTTTTCTCCCTTCATAAATTACGCTGAATAAAGAAGTTTTTAAGTTAAATTTAGCCCAAAAATCTTCATTTTCTATCAAAAAAGCAGTTGATCCATAGCTTATTCCTCCTATTTCCGCATTCGTACCATTTATGTATGTTGTTATTTTGCATTTAGTGGTGGGAGCTTTAATTACTATTAAATACCACGTTCCAGCAGGCAAACTCAAGTTGTGCAATGTATGGGTAGCAGTGCCATTATTAACTTTTTCTTTTAAGTGATTCAATGTGAAATTAAATTTTCCTATATCTATCTGGAGGTACCATTCTAACCATTTACCCATCATTACATAAAATTCTGGAGGCATTAAAGATTCGTTATTTTCAAAATTAATGATGAGAATTTTATTTGTTATTAACCATTGTGTTCCAGCTTGATTAGCTTCTACTCTAACATGTATTTCATCAATATAAATGGTTTGATTTGAATATAATTTTACTGCATAGTAGTTAGTATTTTCTTCATTTCCTATAACAAATGTATCTGTCTTTTCAAAAATGGGGTGGAGGGAAGTATGCAGATTATTTGGAAAGAAAGTACTGGGTGGAGTTAAAATTACAAATGTTGTTAATGCCAATAGCCATAATTTTACGTGCATATTTTATATATTTTGGCGGTAATTTAAATTAACTTGCTGAATTTATCTGAGATTAGACGGGAATAATCATCGGCGGTACCTGGACCCAAGTTGAACATTTCCCCAAAATAACCCTTATTTGTATCTCTTATTTGTATCTAATGGAACCAAACATCCATTTTACTGACAGGATATATGGGATGTCTTTGGAGAAGCTATGGAAACTTTGAGAGAGAAATAAAATCTAGATTGATGTTTTTGCTATGACAAGCTCTCCATATTTTACTCCCTTCATTGCTTTTATTTTATCTGCAAGTCTTCTTATTTTCTCAGCTTCTCCTCTTACTATAATAACTTCCAAACAATTATGTTCATCTATATGAACATGTGTTGTAGAAAGAATTTCTTTGTTGTGTTGATGCTGTAAATGAAGCAATTTATTTGTAATATTTCCTTCATCATGGTTATAAATTATTGTTAAAGTCCCTATTACTTCTCCTCTTTCAATTTCAATTTCAATGAGAGCTTTTCTTACTAAATCTCTTATAGCCTCAGACCTATTTGTATATCCCTTAGCTTTTATGAATTCATCAAATTTTTTTAACAAGTCAGGCTCAAATGACACACCAACTCTTTCCACAGCCATGGTAACACCTCCATATAACAATCGTATTACTATTAAAAAACTTGCTAAGTAAATCTTATGTTTCAAATTCATTAATTTTAACCTTAAAAATAAAATACATTATCGGATATTGTAGAAGAATGGAATTTATGGAGAAAATAAAGAGAATGATTCCCGACGCAGAAAATTTGCTTAAAGCTAATCAAGAGTGGAAAAGCATAAGAGTAAATACGCTGAAAATTGATAGAGATTCTTTATTTGAAAGACTCAAAGAAAAATTTGAGATAAAAGAGATGCCTTGGTATGAAAATGGTTTTTTTATAAAAGATGAGGATAGTATAGCAAAAACAGTGGAATACTACCTTGGCTACTATTACATACAGGAAGCGTCAAGCATGCTCCCTCCTTTAGTAATGGATTTACAGCAAAATGATTTCATTTTCGACTTGTGTGCCGCGCCGGGAAGTAAAACAACGCAGATAGCCATGATGCTGGAAAATAGGGGGCTAATAGTTGCAAATGATATAAAGTTAAAAAGAATAAGGGCTTTAACTCATAATATTCAAAAAAGTGGTGCAACAAATTGTATAGTAACAAACTATGATGCCCGCCTTTTTTACAAAACTGGTTTGAGGGCAGAAAAAATACTTCTTGATGTTCCTTGTACAGCAAGTGGAAAAATAATAAAGAAAAAAGATATTCCTGAGAAATGGAGCTATGCAAGGGTAAAAAGTTTGGCAGGATTGCAAAAAAAGCTTGTTGAATCTGCTTATAAATGCTTGGAAAGAGATGGAATGATGGTTTATTCCACATGCTCTTTGGAGCCAGAAGAAAATGAAGAAGTTATAGATTTTGCTGTTGAAAAGCTCGGAATGGAAGTAGAAAAAATAGATTTGAAGAACATAAAAATAAGGAGAGGAGTAAAGGAATGGAATGGTAAAAAATTTGAGTGGTGGAACAAAGTTATAAGAATATGGCCTCAGGATAATAAAACGGAGGGGTTTTTCATATGCAAATTAAGAAAGTGTTGAGCAAAAAGGAAATAGAAGATATAGAAGCCATACTGGAAAAAAATTATGGTTGCAAAATAGATTTGAAAAAATTCTTCATTTTTATGACCAGTGATAACAAAATCTGGATTGCAAATAAGGAAGCAGAAAATGTAATTAAAGGGCTAAGAAGATGTTACAGGATAGGAATCTATTTTGGAAAACTCAAAAGAAACAATAAAATAAAGCTAAGTATAGAAGGTGCTTTAATGGTTGGAAGAAATGCAAATAAGAATATAGCAGTAGTTGATGAAAAAGAAGCAATAAAATTCATGGAAGGATATGATGTTTCAGATTTTAAGGCAATAAATGCTGAGTTGCACAACTTCATCATTGTCAAAAATGATAAAAATGATGTGCTTGGTGCTGGAATTTTAAGAGAAGGATATATTGAGAATTTGATTCCAAAAGCGAGAAGATTGAAAGCAGAACTAATGGAATAAATTTATAAATTAGGTTTGGAGGATTAGAAACAAGAAGGTTATTATTCACGCACATATT
>CAZBXJ010000006.1:9464-15890 GCA_964495775.1 uncultured Thermoplasmatales archaeon
TATAAATTAGGTTTGGAGGATTAGAAACAAGAAGGTTATTATTCACGCACATATTGCCATGGCAATTTCTTCATTCATTCTGATTTTTTGACAACCTCGTAAAAGACACAAAAATTTTTTATTAATATTTGCTTAAAATCATGAAATGGAAGATACTCCTAATTTTTTTCCTTGTTGCTTTTATGAGCAATATAAATTCTTCAAGCTTCATTTTGCAAGATAAACCCATTTTTTCAGATAGCTCTGGATGTAAATTAATTATGGCTGTTGGCAACGCCACAAATGGCGATAACTTATTGCTTAAAGTAAGAGATCCTGCAAGACCTGGCTGGCAGGTCATTTGCATAATTCCAGAAGGATATGAATATGATTATCATCATCCTTGGCTGGGTTATAAAATGCATTTCAAAGTTGAACATCGCTTTATAGGAACAACAACATTAAATGATGTTCCCCCAAATATAACAAAGCCCGGAATGACAATAAGCAGGGCGGGAATAGCAATAGGAGATGCAGACACAATATCATTTTTAACAAATCCTTCCAGATATGCATGGGATGATTTTGACTGGATGAGATATGCAATTCAATCTGCTGATAATATAGATGAAGCATTAGAATTGCTAACTAAGGAAGCTGTCGATAAATTACATGCTACTTCAGTTGCAGAAAATATGTTTTTAATTGGAATAAATGAAGGAGCTATAGTTGAAGCAGATGCATTTAATTACTGCATAAAGAAAATTAAAAATGGTATAGAGGTGCAATCAAATTATCCCAAAGCCTTATGGAACAAACATCTTCTGTATCCATTATTTACAGCAAGGAATTTTAATACAACTTTTTCTGGATGGGTTGAAAAAGGAGATGTTGTAAGACTGGGAGCTATTTTTGGAATAAAAATACAAAATGTGGAAAATGATTATATTAAAGTTAGGCTAATCCCCTTTGGTTTTTCAAAAGAAATTGAGGTTGGTAGAGGAAGTGTTTTGGGAAATTTCTGGATTAAATTAAATGGTATAGATGGAGGGAAGGCAAATGTTTTCATATGCTTTAAATACTATGAATGGGAGAATAGGCTAAGGAAGATGCTTTTAGAAAAATATGGAAATATAAGCATAAAAGATTTAATGAAAATGGCAAGAATACACAGCTATGAATTAGATGGGCTTAGAGGGATGTGTCAAGGAGGATATGAAGCTGCAACGGTATACAAAATTTCAAAAGAGTATCATGATTATTTAAGCGTCCTGTGGTTTGCTACAGACCAATGCTCCTCCCTTTTTATTCCAGTGCACATATGTGCCTTAGACATATATGATGCTTATGAAAATGGCACATCCCACAAAATTTCTCTGAAACTTCTGGAAAAATATGGACACGGAAATTTGACAGAAATATTTGAAAAAATAGAGGATGATTTTTTAAAAGATATAGAGATGGCTGAGGAAAAAGCAAGAGAGTTACTTGCTAAAGGAGAATATGATGAGGCTGAATATTTGCTAACGCTCGCCAATATGAATATTCAGATGAGAGCCATCTCTATAGAAAAAGCTTTTCTGAATATGAGTAGAGAAGAGTTCAACAAACTCAAAGCAAATTTGCAGAATTTATCAATAGAAAGCATTATGAATTTAGTTTCCGATAAAAATGTAAGAAAGGAATTTGAAAAAGCCTTAATGTTAAAGGAGGAGTTTGAAAACTATATATGTTACCAATACCATCAATGTTGCGTGTCTTAGCCCAGCCAATGCTTTTCCTTCTGAAAGAGAGCCAGCAACAATTCCGCATCCTATCGCTTGAGACAATGCTGTACAAACATAAATGAACTTGTATTCATCTATAGATAACCCTGCTCCGCCTCCAACAAGACTTGCTGCTGTTTGAGATGCTTCTAATAGCTTGGGGAGGAACATTGAAGCTAACGATATAACTACTGCCAAGAAAACAAAAAAGGAAATGTACATAATCATAACATACATTTTCATTTCTGTTCTTCTCTCTGCCTGCAAAATTTTTATTTCTCTTACATTCCTTGCAGCAGCTTCAATAACATCTGCAATTTTTCCTCCAGCTTCCGATGCTTTTACAACCATTGTTGTCGTTCTTTGAATGAGAGGTGTTTTCAATCTTTCTCCAAATCTTTTGAGAGCCTCGCTAAATGGCAAACCCCAAGAAATCTGGACAGCCATTTTTTTAATTTCAGGTGTTAAATAGCCATAATCTCCTCTAGCTGCCATTTCCACTGCTTTAGCCATTGTCATTCCTGCTTTTCTTGATTCTGCCAGATCTCTTAAAAACTCTGGAAATCTTTCTTCCATTAAATTTATTTTTCTATATCTTGCATATTCATAAAAGCCAAAAGGTCCAATTATTGAAAGTATGGCAAATATTGCAAAATCTATGGAATTTTTTGTGGTTAAAGCTATTGGTCCAATTGCTTTTAGCTTTCCAAGTTGTGTTAAAATAGCCAAAGCAATGAACATTGCAGCAAATATGGCAGAAGAGGCCAAGATAAGAATTTTATAGAGAGTTTCAACATCATACCTTTCCTTTATAAGCCCTGTCTTCTCGGGAAGAATAAAAACTATATAGAGTATTACACTTACCAGCAAACCAATGCTAATGAAAATTAATGCATATCCCCATTGAAGTTTGCTTAACTCAACCCTTCCAGGAAATCTAATGAGTGTAAATAGATTTATTAAAATAAAGAGGACAATGAAAGCAACAATTGCGAGATAGAGAAAATTTCTCCTCAAAATCACTTCTTCTTTTACAGTCTTTCCCCTCTCATATATTCCTATAACTGACTCCACTGGAGAAGGCATTTCTCCCCCTGCCATTAGTGAAGCCATCCACGAAACTATAGCTATGTTTATAAGGAAAAGAGGGTCTGCCATTCTTTTAAGCCATGGTGAAACTCCTTCTGGCAAATGATATCCAATTTCAAGCTGTGAGCCTATGACTATTAGAGAAAATATTATGGCAAAAAGGAAAAAGATGGGATATACTGCTGTTCTTTCAGCTGTTGGTATGGAAAATACAGTATACAACATAAGTAACATCACTATTCCCAGCAGAATGTTAATTAAAAGTCTCGAAATGCCTAAGTCAAAAAATACAATGAAAATATTGAGCAATGTAGTAAATATGAGTAAAATGAAGGATAGTATGGATGTGAAATAATATCTCCACTCTTTTTCTTTATATTCATCAGAAATAAATGGAAGCATATCCTCCTTTATTTTTCTCTGTATCCATGTAAAAATGAGGAAAATGAGAATTATGGAAGCAAAAAGCACATTTGATAAAGCATAATATTCAAGAATTCTCAGAAGTATTGAGGCAGAGATAACAGAGATGGAAAAAATGAAAGCAATAATTACAACTTTTCTCCCTATCATTTTATACCTCCGGCGCCATCGATTGTATTGCCACCGCAAATCCTAAGTTGGCAATTGGAAGCATTATAAATGCAATGAGATAAAGAACTAAGGCTGTGTTGGCTGGTCCTCCAAATAATGACATTACAGAAAGCATTATGATTAAAAAGAGGGGAGCCGCAACCACAACAGTAACATAGCTTTCCGCTAATATTCCGAGAGTTTCAAGAAATTCTTTTTGCGTCCTTCTGTTTTCTCTCATATACTCATCTGCTTTAGCCATAAAATATTTCTTTAAATCTCCTCCAGATGTAATTGTTGTTATTGCTCCTTGCAAAAATTCCTGGAATTTAATGGAAGGAGTCCTATTTGCAGCATTTCTTAAAGCTGTAATTATATCAATGCTGAAAACTTCTATGTCCCTATAAATCCATGCCGCCTCCTTATGAATTTCCCCATATACAGGTTGCTCTGCCAAGCTTTTGAAAATTTCAGATGGCAAAATGCCAGCTGTTGCCATTGCAGCAATGAAATTTAAAGCATATGGCAATTTAGCATCTATGTCCTTTTTTCTTCTATTTGCCCTGCTCTCTGGAATCATTAAGGTTATGAAATATGCCAATGCAGCAAAAAGAATTGGAGAGGGAATTATAATGGAAAGAAGTTTTGAGGGCAGATTGATGAATGAAGGAAAAACAAAGAAATAGAGGAGGATTAAAACAATACCAGCAATTGCCCCCATAACAGCATTCATCCATGCATAAGCTATGTATGCCTCAGGTCTTATTTCCATAAATGCTTTTTCTAATGCTCTCTTTATATATTCAATCTGCGTTGATTTGGCTGCCTTTTTTCCAAATATTTTATAGCAAAGAGCTTGATATTTGCTTAGCATCTTTCTCCCTATCTTTTCTTATTCTCTCCATAACTTTTTCAGGATCCTTATAATAAGCAGCTATTACATTTCCAAAATCAACATAATGTTTTATTCCCTTTTCAACCATCCATTTAATTACTTCCACCCTCCTGTTAAACTCTTCATTTAACTCCCTATCTGTCCAATTTCTTTGCTCTGCTATTCTGTCCATAACATGCCCCTTACCAAAATAATCAAAAGTATCTTTTCTTGGATTCCATCTAAAAACATCATTTGTGAGCAAATCTTCTGTAGCTGGATCTATACCAACTACTTCAACAACTTCTTTTACTCTCCTAACTCTTTTTCTTCCTATTCTCATTAATCCTTGAATGACAACAATATCCAAAGCTTGAAGCTGTATCCTCGGGATATTAATTGGCTCTCCTTCAAGCCTATGCACAACGGAAAAAACTGAATCAGCATGCATTGTGGAATATACTGTGTGTCCGGTTGCCATTGCTTGAAATAGAACAACAGCTTCTTCTCCTCTTATTTCTCCTACAATTATATATTCCGGCCTTTGCCTTAAAGCAGCTTTTAGCAATTCAAACATTCCTATTCTGCTTTCCTCTGCTTCAGCAGTTGTTTCCCTCGTTACAGAAGCAATCCAGTTTGGATGGGGCAAATTTATCTCTCTTGTGTCCTCAATTGAAACAATTTTCATCTGCGGAGGAATAAACAGGCTTAGAGCGTTTAGTGTGGTTGTTTTTCCAGATGCTGTCCCTCCAGCAATGATGGCGGAGGCGCCATGCTCAATTGCCATCCAGAAATAAGCTGCCATTTCTGGAGATATTGTATTGAATTCTACAAGATGCGTGGGCGTAAATGGTTCTTCTCTAAATCTTCTTATCGTGAAATTTGAGCCCATTGATGAAACTTCTCTTGCCAAACATGCTTGTAATCTTGAGCCATCTGGCATTGTTGCGTCAAGAAGGGGGCGGGCAATTGAAATATGCCTTCCACATTTTTGAGCGAGTTGTATAACAAATGAATCCAGCTCTGCATCAGTTTGGAAAACAATGTTTGTCTTAACAGATTCATAATTTCTATGGTAAATGAAGATTGGCACGCCTGGACCATCACATGAAATATCCTCAATCATTGGATCTCTCATCAAAACATCAATCTTTCCATAACCAAGGAAATCTCTTATAATATAATACATGATTTTTTCTTTTGTTATGTCATCCATGCTTATGGAATAGTCCCTTATTATTCTCTCAACATTATTTCTCAAATATTCCCTTGCCTCATCCTCAGTAAATTCTGTTAGTTCTATATCCATTGTTTTTAGGAGTGTATCCTTTATAAAATCAAGGAGTTTCCTTTCCTCTACACTTAACTTTGGCTCTATCACTTCATATATATATTCATGATTTTTATTATCATATAAAATTCTAATATAAGCATATGGCTTTACAACAGGATGAACCTCAACAACCTCAATATAATCTTCTTTTGGAGGAGATAAATCCACTATTTCCTTATACTCTCCAAATACCTTATCAATATCTTCTCCCCTTTTTATTCTTGTCAAAATTTCTTTGGCTCTTGCCCTCTCCTCCATTTCCTGTATGTTTTTTAGCTCCTGGTGCAATTTTTTCCTTACAGCCAAAACCTCATCTAACTTATGTCTGCTTAAAAGCCACCCTGCCTTTTTCTTCTCTTCTTTTTCCTCTTCCTTGAAGATTTTTTTCATTTTCATTTATTAAACTTTTGGAATATATATAGATTTATCTTTGGTGTATACAGATTAGGCTTTCTTATATAAAAGGCTAACTATTTTTTGCATAACTCGTGGTTTAAAAATATCAAAAAAGAGATATATGGTATCCCTTCCAAAATTTGGAGGGGATACCATTTCATGGGATGAAATAAAAATTGAAAAGATAATAAAAAGTAATCGGAATTTTTTGGATAAAGAAATAGGAAGAAAATATGAATTGTCACCATTGTTCATAAATCCGACAGAGGAAACTCCTATAGAAACATCTGAATTTCTTTCGCATCTAAATCTTGGTTTTTTGGATCCACTATTAAAGAAAATGTTTCCCAGATTAGAAAGAATAAAGAAAAAAGTGTATGCAAGAGTAAAATTTGTTGTTTTTATGAAATTAAGCA
>CAZBXJ010000007.1:0-15250 GCA_964495775.1 uncultured Thermoplasmatales archaeon
TTTAATTTCAATTTTCCTTGATGCTAATATTGAGCCAACTTCAAAAGGGTGAGCAATTCCTAACAATCCAGCTAATGCCGAATGAAATCGCTTTAAGCCTTGCTTTCCTCATGCAACAATTTACTTTGTCTCTCTTTTACAAGCATGCTAGACAAAATCATTTTCAATAGGTTTATATTAGCCTACAAATATTGAGTTGTGGAAAATTATTTTAAGGAAATAGAAGAAAAAGTCAAGGAAGCTCATGAAATTGCATCAAAAGCGAGAAAAAAAGGATATGATCCAAAAAGAGAAGTGGAAATTTCTTTTGCAAAAGATTTGGCAGATAGAGTTGAGGAGTTAGTTGGTCCAAAAGGAATTGCTGGCAAAATAAGAAAATATTTAAAGGAAAAAGGAAGAGAAGAAACTGCTTTGCAAATTGCCATAGAAATAGCCGAAAATATGGAAGGGAGCTTTGCAAAGATAATTGAACAAGCAGTAAGAACAGGATTGGCTATATTGACGGAAGGAGTTCTTGTTGCCCCCATAGAAGGAATTTCAAGCGTAGAAATAGGAAAAAATGATGACGGAACAAGATATGTAGATTTGTATTTTGCTGGTCCAATTCGCTCAGCAGGAGGAACAGGAGAAGCAATGAGTGTGTTGATTGCAGATGTTGTTAGAAGAAAGCTTGGAATAGATAGATACAAGCCAACCGAAGATGAAATTGAAAGATACAAGGAGGAGATCCCTCTTTATGATAGAGTTACTCATCTGCAATATCTGCCATCTCCTGAAGAAATAGAGCTTATTGTAAGGAATTGCCCCATTTGTATAAATGGCGAGCCAACTGAAGATAAGGAGGTTATGGGTAAAAGAGATTTGCCTAGGGTAAAAACAAATAGAATAAGGGGAGGAGCGTGCTTGGTTATAGCAGAAGGACTATGCTTGAAAGCCCCAAAATTGTTAAAGCATGTTCAAAATTTAAAGTTGGAAGGATGGGATTTTTTAAAAAAATTTGTTTATGAAGAGGAAGAAGAAAAGGAAATCACTCCTTCTGATAAATATGTTAAAGACTTGATTGCTGGGCGCCCTGTTTTAAGCCATCCATCTAGGAAAGGGGGCTTCAGGCTTAGATATGGAAGGGGAAGAACTTGTGGATTGGCAGCTCTTGCTATACATCCAGCTACAATGTATTTGCTTGATGATTTTATAGCAATTGGAACGCAACTTAAAACAGAGCGCCCAGGAAAAGGAACAATTGCCACTCCATGTGATACAATAGAAGGACCGATGGTTTTGCTTGATAATGGAGATTTTTTACAGATAAATAGTGTTGAAGAAGCCAAAAAGCTGAGGGAAAGAGTTGTTGAAATTGTTGATTTAGGAGAAATTTTGGTTCCATTTGGAGAATTTGCAGAAAATAATGCTATTTTACCGCCAGCAAGCTATTGCTATGAATGGTGGATTCAGGAACTGGAAGAAAAAGTTAATGTTGAAGAAGTAAAGAAGGAATTTGGAATAGGAGATTTAAAAAATATTGATGAGAAAATTGCTTTTCAAATAGCAAAGAAATATGATGTGCCATTGCATCCTTCATATACTCTTTTCTGGCATGATATTGAGGAGGAAGAGCTTAACTATTTGAGGCAGGCAATAAAGAATGGGAGATATGATAGAAAGCTCTATCTCAAAAAAGATGAAAAGCTAAAAGAAATTTTGTTGAAACTAGGCGTTTTGCATAAGGAAAGGGATGAATACATTATTGAGAAATTCTCATATGTTTTGATAAAATGCTGTGGATTTGATTTGAATGGCGGAAAAATTGTTGAAGTTTCAAAAAGCGATGGAGAGCCATTAAAGGCAGTGCAAAAAATGGCAGGGATAAAAATCATGCCAAAAGCCCTGCATAGAATAGGAGCAAGAATGGGGCGGCCTGAAAAAGCAGCAGAGAGAAAAATGAAAGCCTCCCCTCACCTCCTTTTCCCTGTTGGAATAGAAGGTGGTAGAGAAAGATTGCTCAATGAAGCAAAGAAAATAGAAGTTGAAATGGGAGAAAGAAAATGTGAAAAATGCGGTTCAATAACATACAAAGCAAAATGTGATTGCGGAGGGCATACGCATTTTACAGGAAAAACAAAAACATTTAGAGTAGATTTGGAGAAAGAGCTAAAAAGAATGGAGAAGAAACTTAATGTTGCAATCCCAGAGAAATTAAAAGGAGTTATTGGGCTAACATCGCAAAGCAAAACACCGGAGGCAATTGAAAAAGGAATATTGAGGGCTAAGCATGAAATATTTGTTTTCAAAGATGGAACAGTAAGATTTGACATGACAAATATGCCATTAACTCATTTTAAACCATATGAAATTGGGACAAGCGTTGAAAAACTCCGTCAATTAGGATATGAATACGACTATAAAGGAAATAAGCTGGAAAGAGAAGATCAAATATGTGAGCTTAAGCCACAGGATGTAATACCTTCCAAAAAATGTGGAGAATATTTTATGAGAGTTGCAAAATTTATTGATGATTTACTCGTAAAATTATATGGAATGGAGCCATATTATAAAGTGGAGAAATTGGAAGATTTGATTGGTCATTTAGTTGTTGGTCTATCCCCCCATACATCAGCAGGCGTAATAGGAAGGATAATAGGATTTGTTGATGCAAATGTATGTTGTGCCCACCCATTTTTCCATGCTGCAAAAAGAAGAAATTGTGATGGAGATGAAGATGCTCTAATGCTTTTATTAGATGTTCTCATAAACTTTTCCAAGGAATATATTCCAGAAAAAAGAGGAGGAAAAATGGATTTACCACTTGTTATAGCAACTCGAATATCTCCTACAGAAATTGATAAAGAAGCATTGAATATTGATTTACTGGAGAAATACCCGCTAGAATTTTACAGGAAAACCTTAGAATATCCGCACCCTAAAGAACTAGAAAAAATAATGGATTTAGTTGCCAATAGAATAGGAACTGGAAAGGAATACAATGGATTTGGATTTACACATGATACATCAAATATAATTGAAGGACCAAAAACATCTGCCTATAAGCTATTGAATAAAATGGAGGACAAGCTGAAAGCTCAGCTTGGTTTAGCAATAAAAATAAGAGCTGTCGATGAGGAAGATGTTGCGAGCAGAGTTATACAAACCCATTTTCTGCCTGATTTGTTAGGCAATTTGAGAGCCTTTACAAAGCAACAATTTAGATGCATTAAATGTAATACAAAATATAGGAGGGTGCCTTTAAAAGGAAAATGTGTTAAATGTGGTGGAAATTTGGTTTTAACGGTGCACGAAAAATCCATAAGAAAATATCTTGAGCCAGCTAAAAGATTGGTAGAGAAATTTAATGTGTCAAACTATACAAAGCAAAGATTAATTTTATTTGAAAAATTTGTGGATTCTCTGTTCAAAAATGACAAAGTAAAACACACTAAGCTTAGCGATTTCTTTTAGAATCGACTTGTAAGAAAGAAACTAACAAAATTTTTATATCTACCATTTTTACAAATATGGAAGTTTCTTTTCCTTACGGAAAAAAGGAAATTGTTGTAGACATTCCAGAAAAAAATTTGATTAAGGTAGCTAAACCCAAGGAAAAAGAGGCAAAAAATGAAGAAGAATTAATTAAAAAAGCAATAGAAAATCCAATAAATGCAAAAAAGCTGGAAAAGCTAAAAGGAAAAATCGCAATTGTTGTAGATGATAAAACTAGGCCGTGCCCAACAAAAAAAATTTTGCCATATGTTCTGGAAAAATTGAAAGGAGAAATAAAAATAATCTTTGCAACTGGCACGCATACACCAGTAAATGAAAAAGAAGCAGAAGAGTTACTTGGAAAAGAAATTGTAAGCCAGTATGAATGGCTCAGCCATAGCCAAGAAGCAAAATTTGTTGATTTTGGAATAACAAGCTTTGGCACACCTTTATTTTTCAATGCAGAATTTGCAAATGCAGATTCAAAAATTCTCATAGGAGATGTTGAATATCATTATTTTGCTGGATATGGAGGAGGGAGAAAAAGCGTTTTGCCGGGTGTATCAGCAGAAAAAACAATAGAAAAAAATCATCAAAGAATGTTTCATGAAAAAGCAAGATTTGGAGTGCTTGAAGGAAATCCGGTGCATGAAGACATGGAAGAAGCTGCAAACATTGCAGGCGTAGATTTTTGCTTAAACGTTGTAATGAACAGCAAGCATGAAATTGTCGGTGCCTTTGGTGGCGAGCATAAAGAAGTGCTTAGGCAGGGAGCAAAGCTTGTTGATGAAATGTATAGAGTTGGCATAGAACAAAAAGTAGATGCTGCAATTATTGCTGCAGATGGCTATCCCCACGATATTAACCTATATCAAGCAATGAAAGCCATACAGACAGTTATAGATGTTGTTAAAGATAATGGAACAATAATTCTAATAGCTGAATGCAAGGAAGGGCATGGAAGCGAAAAATTTTATGATGAGATGGAAAAATATGAAAGTAGTGAAGAAATTAAGAGAGATTTGTTAAAGAAGTTTATTATGGGAAAGCATAAGGTATACTATATGCTAAAAGCAGTAGAAAAGGTGAAAATATACATGGTTACGAGCATGGATGATGAAATGGTGGAGCATTTTAAAATGGAGAAGATTAGTGAGGATGAAATCTTAGATAGAATTTATAAAAGACATGGAGAAAATGCCAAAATAATAGCATCTCCAAAAGCATCAACAACTTTGGTGAGCTTAGCAAAAAATAAATAAATTTTGCTTGCCCCAAAACCAATTAAGAAATCCTCCTTTATTTCTTAGCTGGATATGTGCTACTTCTCCATAAAAATTTAAAATTGCATATTTTATTAATATCATGATTCAGGAAATAGAAATAGAAAAGCCTGAAGAAATAAATTTCATTTTGGGACAAAGCCATTTCATAAAAAGTGTGGAAGATTTGTATGAAGTAATGGCAAATGTGCCAAATGCAAAATTTGGCATTGCATTTTGCGAAGCATCTGGCAAATGCTTGATAAGATATGATGGAAATGATGAAGAAATGATAAAATTGGCAATAAAAAATGCGGAAAAAATTGCAGCGGGACATTCATTCCTGATTTTCATGAAAGATTGCTACCCTATAAATGTATTAAATGCAATTAAAAATGTTCCAGAAGTATGTAGAATTTATTGTGCAACAGCCAACCCAACAAAAGTTTTAATTTATGAAACAAAAAATGGAGATGAAGTAGGAAGAGCCATTATAGGTGTTGTAGATGGTTATAAAATAAAGGGAATTGAAAATGAGAAAGATAAAAAGGAGAGGAAAGAATTCCTTAGAAAGATAGGATATAAAAGGTAATCATTTCAAAAACTTTGCAACCATATTTGCAAAATCCTTAAAAGGAGTAGTTCTCCCAAATAATTTTTTTGCTCCCAATCTTTTCAATCTTTCAGCCCATTCTGTGCCAAACCATGCTGTATATCCCCAAATAGTTGCATTTGGATTTATATTCAATATTGCTTCAGCTGTTCTAACTCCATCCATTTTTTCATCCTTTCCCTCCCTATGCTCATCTATGCTCTTTATGTCATCTTTGCCTAATAAATTTAAATCTATAATAACCAATGCTGGCTCCTCATTTTTGTTGTATAGCTCTTCATAAATTTTCACTGCTTCTTCTCCAGAATGCGCACTTACAACCTCAACATCCTTAATTTTTTCCAAATAAGCCCTCAAGATTTCATGAATATCAGGTTCATCATCAACAATCAGTATTTTCCTGCTCAATTAATCACCATTAATTTAATAATCCTAACTATATCAAATTTACTCATTCTTTTATTTCTCCTTTTTGTGTTATATTTTCAACTACTTTTTCAATTCTTTCTATTGCTTTTATTGCTTTATCAATTTTATTCTTTCCATCCTTTTCCTCTTTTGCTAATTCTAAAAATCCTTTTGCTATACAAATTGGATTAAAGAAATAATGAGCTGCCCTCAATTTAAATTCCCTCTCTTTTTCCAATGCTTTAATTACTCTTTGATGCCATTTTGCTGCTTTAATTGCAGAAGCTACGTGATTTGCAATAGATTGCAGAATATTTAAATCTCGCATGGAGAAATAATGTGCTTTTCTTGAAACTAATGCCATGCATCCCATCACTTTTCCCTCATATTTTATTGGCACCACAATTGCAGATAGATATTTTTCAGATTCAATTTCTTCCTTAGTGCATCTTTTATCTTTGAGGCTATTTTTAATTAAAATAGATTTACCACTCATTGCCACCTTCCCAACTAAATACTTACCTAACTCCAATTTTTTATACTTCTTTATATACTCCTTACTCATTCCATATGCCTTTCTTAATATTAATTGATTGTCCTCTACCTCAAATATAACTCCTCCATCTGCGCCCAAAGCTTTTACAATTTCCATTAATGATTTCTCAAAAATTTCATCTAAATCCATTTCTCCAACTAATGCTGTTGATACTTCAGCAATTGCCTTCAACTTCCTTTCATATTTCTCCTTTTCCGTCCAATCATCTGCTATAAATATGGCTCCCTTGAAACCCCCATTTATTAGTGGAACTGCTTTGAAGTACATATATGATGTTTTTCCAAAAATAGAAGTAAACCATCCCTCACCACTTACCATTTCCCCCTTCAACAACCTATCGAAAACATCTTCCATTCCATAATCTTTAATAAATTTCTTAACGGAGTCTAATTCCCTTATATCTTTTCCTACTATGCCTTTTTCATCAGCTCCCATCATTTTTTTCATTGCAGGATTTTCATATACTACTTTAAAATCTCCATCAATCTTTAAAATGGCAATGGGAGCGTTCTCCAATATACTTTCAAGATAATTTTTATAACTAACTATTTCCTCCGTGCTTTCATCCAATTTTTTCTTAAGAGTATAATTCCATAAGCTCAAGGCTCCCGCCCCGCCTCCAATACTTAGGATAATACCCAAAAAGAGGTAAAAAATCCATTTTGGAAAATATTTTTCATATAATCCTTCTCCAAACCATTTTTTATAAATGGCATCGTATTCTCCGCTATCTTTTATTTTTTTGATTCCCTCATTAATTTTGTTAAGAAGAATAACATTTCCCTTTTTTACAGCTATGCATCTCTCTCCAATATCAATTTCCTCCCCTATTACCTTTAAATCCTTATATCCTTTTTTCCCAATCAAATACACTCCTGTATGATAGTTTCCGAAAAATGCTTTGGCATCACCATTTTCCACTAAATCAATAGCCATTGATTGATTATTAACTGTAATTATGATTGCCTCTGGCACCTCCTGCTTTAATATCATAGCTGAAACATCATCTTTTTCAACAGCTACACTATGTCCTGCTAAATCATATATGGTGGCAATTCCATAAACAACATTTTTTACAAAGATAGCTAATTTTAAATCTAAAATTGGCTGACTGAAATCAAAATATTTCAGCCTTTCTTTATGCTTTGCCATAAAAAGGGCATCAACACTTCCATTTTTTAATGCTTCAACAGCATCATGCCATTTCATTGGTTTAAATTCAACAGTTTCATTGATTTCTTTGGCAATTGCTTTCATAATATCTACATTAAATCCTCTCACCGAAGCATCTTCAACAAATTCATGCGGAGGATAATTTTCATCAATGCCAACAATTATGGTTGCAGAAGACAAAGATAAAAATAATGGTAAAAAGAGTATGGCTATTATTGGCAGCATCTTTGTTAGCATTTAATCTGATATACAATTTATAGTCAAAATAAAGCTTTCGCAAAACAAAATTGTTTCATCAAAACAAAATTTATATAAAAGCACTTATTACAAAACAAGATGGAAAATAGATTGCTAGGCTTGTATCAACTTTCCTCAAAACTCGTCCTTGCAAATTCATGTGAAGAAATATATGATATTTTTGCATCAGCCTTACAGAAAGTATTAAAATTTGATAACTTTGCATTGCTGATAAAAGATAAAAATGAACTTAAAATTGTAAAAACCCTTGGCATATATAAGCCATCTATACCTCTTAAATTAGATGGAGAAAAAGGCATAACAGTTGCGTGTGCAAAAGAAAAAAAGACTGTTTATGTGCCAGATGTTAGGAGAGATGACAGATATATAGAAGCTGCACCAAATATAAGAAGCGAAGTTGCCATTCCAATTTTATATGGTAATGAATTGATTGGTGTAATAGATGTTGAAAAATCGGAAGTAGATGGATTTAAAAAAGAAGATATACGACTTTTAGAAACATTTGCAAATATGCTAGCAGCTGCCTTTAAAAACGTTGAATTTAAAAAAAGATTGGAAGAATCAGAAAGAAAATACAGGAGCATATTTGAAAATGCAGTTGAAGGAATATATAGGCTTAGTAAAAATGGAAAGATACTTGAGGCAAATAAGGCATTAGAAGATTTCTTTGGCTATAGCTTGGATGAGCTCAAAAAAATGGATTTAACAAAGCTTTATAAAGATCCAACGAAAAGGAAAAAATTTTTTGAATTGTTAGATAAGCAAGGATATGTAAAAAATTATGAAGTAGAATATGTAAGGAAAGATGGAAAAATAGTAATTGGAAATGAATTTGCTGTAAAAGTAAGGGAGAGAGGAGAAGAATATATAGATGGAATAATCCATGACATAACAGAATTAAAGAAAGCCCAAAAGGAAGCAGATTTTTATAATGCTTTGCTCCGCCACGATGTTGCAAATAAATTACAATTAATAATAGGATATCTTGAAATGCTTTTGGAGAGTAATTTGAATAAAGAGCAAAAAGAACTTGCAGAACTGGCAATGAAATCAGCAATAACAGCAAGTAAAATAATTGAAAATGTTAGAAAACTGCAAGTTTTAAAGGAGAAGGTTAAAAAGGAGGAGATTGACTTAGATAATTTGATAGAATCAATCGTTCATGAATATGGGAAAGATGCTATGGAAAAAGATATAGAAATAGAATTTACTCCATCAGAGAAGAAAGTTAAAGCAACCCAGTTTTTGGGAGAGGCGATATCAAATATTGTTTGGAATGCAATAATACATTCCAGAGCAGATAAAATAGGAATTTGTGTGGAAGAAAATGAAAAATGGGTGAAAATAAACATTGAGGATAATGGCATTGGCATTTCCGATGAAATTAAACAAAAAATTTTTGATATGGGTTATAAGGGAAAGGAAAGTAAAGGGAGTGGATTGGGCTTATATTTAACAAAGAGAATCATAGAGAATATGGGTGGAAAAATAGAAGTAAAAGATAGATTGGAAAACGGGAAGCGGAAAGGCATTATATTCCAGATTTGTCTTCCAAAATGATTTTTAACTCCCATACTCATATAGGGGATGCTTTTATTAAATTAAAAAGAAAATACAGCTTAGAGGAGCTTGTAGCGCCAGGTGGCTATAAGCATAAAATGCTTGAAATGGCGGATGAAAAAATAATTTTGGAAGGTATGAAAAGGGCAATGGATATTATGGAAAAATGTGGAACAGATGTTTTTGTTGATTTTAGAGAAGGAGGAGTTGAAGGAGCAAGGTTGTTAAAGAAAGCTTTGGCAGAAAAAAAATTGGAAGCAATAATTCTTGGAAGACCAAAAGAAATGAGATATGATGAAGAAGAAATGGATAGCTTGCTGGATATATGCCAAGGAGTTGGACTAAGTAGCTATTCAGATTGGAATGAAGAAGAAATAAGGCAAATTACAGAACATGTTAAAAAAAGGAAAAAGATTTTTGCGTTGCATGTAAGTGAGGCGAGAAGAGAAAATATTCATGAAATTTTAGAGCTTAAGCCGGATTTTGTTGTGCATCTTTGCAAAGCAACAGAAGATGATATAAATGAAATTGTTAAAAGAAAAATTGGTGTGGTTGTTTGTCCAAGAGCAAATGAATATTTTGGTTTGGAAGCACCTTTAAAAATTCTTATGGAAAAGAAAGCAATAGTTATGCTCGGCACAGATAATGCAATGATTGTGAAACCAAATATAATTGAAGAAATGGAATATGTAAAAAGAAAATATGGGCTGGAGGAAAAAGAAGCTTTTAAATTAATTTCAAATAATCCTCTAAAAATGTTTGGGGAAATTTTAAAAAAGGAGGCATATTCATATCGCAATGAAATTGAAAGTAAAAGATGTAATGGATAAAAATCCAATTGTTGCTGAAGTTCCAGGAAGCAGAGAGGATGTTTTGAGAATCTTTGCTAAATATGAAGTATCTGGTGTCCCAGTTGTAAAGGCTGGGACAAAGAAATTGGCTGGAGTGGTAACAAGAAATGATTTATTTAGGAAAGCTGAGGAAGAGCAACTGGCATTAATTATGAATGACAATCCAATAACAATTTCTCCAGAAGCAAGTTTGAAGAAAGCTGCAAAAATTTTTTATGAGAAAAGAATACATGGCATTCCTGTTGTAAGGAGAGGAGAGTTAGTTGGAGTAATTTCACCAACAGACATATTGAAAGTTATTGCAGAAAAAGGAGAAGATGAAGTTGAGAATTATTTATCTCCAATATTCATACCAATTTATCAGGAAACTCCCTTGCCAGTTGTCATGAAAATATTTAGACTTACCGATGCATCAGCTCTGCCTGTTCTTGATGAGGAGGGCAATTTGGCTGGCATTGTTGCAGATGGTGACTTATTTACTTTTTCCCATCTCAAGGAAAGCATAACAAAATCAGATATAGGACTTGGAGAGGATGAGGATTTATGGACATGGGAAGGAATAAGAGATGTAATGCGTTTATATTATGAAACATCCAAAATCCAGCTTCCTTCAGTTCCAGTAAAAGAAGTGATGGTAAGGGATGTGATTACAACATATAGGAAGGCAAAGATAAAAGATGTTGCCAAAAAAATGCTTGAAAATGATGTTGACCAGTTGCCAGTATTAGATGAAAGAGACGATATTATAGGAATGGTATATGATGTAGATTTGATGAGGGCTTTGTTGTGATTGTATGGACATCTACGAAAAAATAATTTCAATGGCAAAAAGAAGAGGGCTATTATATCCATCTTATGAAATTTATGGAGGAGAGGCGGGATTTTATGATTACGGGCCTATAGGAATTTTACTAAAAAATAATATTGAAAATAAATGGAGAGAGTTTTATGTTATAGGTGAGAGATTTTTTGAAATCTCAACACCTGTTATCACACCTTTTGATGTTTTAAAAGCCTCGGGACATGTTGATGAATTTATTGATGAGATTGCAACCTGCAAAAAATGCAAAAATGTCTTCAAAGTTGAGGAGTTAAAAAATGAAAAATGCCCGGTTTGTGGAGGAGAAGTAGAAAGGGGGAAAATGAATCTAATGTTTGAAACACACATAGGGGCAATTAAAAAAGAAAAAGCTTTCCTCCGCCCCGAGACTGCGCAGGGAATTTTTGTTAATTTTCCTTTCCTTTATGAATTTTTTAGGAAAAAATTGCCTTTTGGAGTGGTACAAATTGGAAAAGGATTTAGAAATGAAGTTTCACCTAGGCAAGGTGTAATAAGGCTTAGAGAGTTTTCCATGGCTGAAGCAGAAATATTTTTTGATCCTTCCAACAAAAAACATCCGAGATTCGATGAAGTTAAAAATGAAAAACTTAAACTTGTTGATGAAAATGATGAGGAGCATGAAATAAGCATAGGAGAAGCTGTTGAAAAAGGCATAGTAGGAAATGAAGCTTTAGCATATTATATGGCTTTGACACAGAAATTTTTGATAAGTATAGGAATAGATGAAAAGAAAATAAGATTTAGACAGCATAAAAAAGATGAACTTGCTCATTACGCAAATGAGTGCTGGGATGGAGAGCTTTACTCAGAAAGATTTGGTTGGGTTGAGTGTGTGGGTATAGCAGATAGGTCAGCTTATGATTTAAAAGCTCACATGAAAGCAACAGGCGTTGACATGAGAGTATTCAAGAAATTTGATGAGCCAAAGAAAATTAGAAGGAAAGTTATTAAGCCGAAGATGGCAGAAATTGGAAGAAAATACAGAGAAAAGGCTAAAAAAATAATTGAGGCAATTAAAAAATTAGAAATGAATGAAACAGATAAAATCTTTTTAGAAATTGATGGAGAAAAAATAGAGCTGGATAAAGAATATTTTGAAATTGAAGAGATTGAAGAAACAATAGCTGGGGAAAAATTCATTCCACATGTAATTGAACCATCTTATGGAATAGACAGAATATTTTATTTTGTTTTGGAGCATAATTATAAGGAAATAGAAAAAGAAGGAGAGAAATATGTTATATTAAGCTTGCCGCCAGAAATAGCGCCAATAAAAGCAGGAGTTTTTCCTTTGGTTAATAAAGATGGATTGCCAGAAATAGCAAGAGAAATAGAAAAAGAGCTGAGGGAAAATAAAATAATGGCTATATATGATGATAGAGGAAGCATCGGAAGAAGATATGCAAGAATGGATGAGATAGGCACGCCCTATTGCATAACAGTTGACTATCAAACAAAAGAAGATGATACAGTTACCATAAGATTTAGAGATACAACCGAGCAGATAAGATTGCACAGAAGAGAAGTGCCAAACTGGATTAAAGAAAATTGCAATCTGTAATTATTTTAACAGACTACTGAAATAATGAAATGAGATGTTGCTATAGCAAATTTCTCTCCGTGTAATAGTATACGATTATCTCGTCCTGATTCAAAAGCCATTTCCATTTATTTTGACATTTCACCACAACTTTTTTAACAAACAAACCAATAAAACTTCATGAGAAAATTCCTTGTATTTGCAATAATTATAGCAATAATTCCCTTTTATTCTAACGCAAAAGAAGATAAAATTTCTGAAATGCTTAGCCAAGTAGATGGAAAAATCCTATATGACTATGTTGAAACCATCCAAAATTTTGGAGAGCATCCAACTGGAAGCGAAGCGTGTGAAAAAGTTGGAGAATTTCTATTCAACGAATTCAAAAGTTTTGGATTAAATGTTGAATATTTTGAATGGAAAAAAGGTGGCTATGAGGGGAAAAATATAATAGCTACTCTGCCTGGAGAAGACAATTCAACGGTTATTATCTCTGCCCATTATGATAGCTACCCAACATCTCCAGGAGCAGATGATGATGGCTCAGGTATAGCCTGTCTTTTAATGATCGCAAAAATAATTTCAAATTATAAGTTTAAGCATACAGTAAAATTTGTTGCTTTTTCTGGCGAAGAACAAGGAATGCTTGGGAGCCAAGTTTATGTTAAATATTTATATGAAAATGGAGAAGATGTTATTGCTGATATTAATGTTGATACTGTTGCTCATACAGAAAGCAAGAAAGGGGGAGAATTTATAAGAGTGTTATCGGATGAGGCTTCATTATGGATTACTGATATTGCAGAGGAAATGAGCTATAAGTATGACATAGGACTTAGCTTATTTAGGCATGGCAATTTCCCTGCTGGAGACCATCAATCATTTATAGACTATGGATATGAAGCGGTATTTTTTGTAGAATATGATTTTAATACAAATATGCATACTCCAAATGATACTGTTGAACACATAAATATAACATACTTGAAGAAAGTTTGTAGATTGATGCTTGCAACACTGGCAAATATAGCAGATAAAGAATTTCATATGAGAATAAGATTTGCTGAGCCAAAAATAGGGAGTGTTTATATTAACAATAGAGAAATTTTTAAAATAAATAAAAATGAGGCTATAGTAATAGGAAGAATAAATGCTTTAGTTGTTCCCTTGGAAAATGAGGAGCTGAGAAGAGTAGAATTTTATTTTGATGGTAAGTTAAAGGGATTTAAATATGAATTGCCCTGCGAGTATGAATATAGAGATAGAGCTTTCTTTAAACACGAAATAAAGGCTGTTGCAATTGGAAATGAAAGAGATATATGCAGGATAAATGTATTTGTAATGAATTTTTTGCCCCCGGGACCTCCTCATTAATTATTCTGTTATTTCTCCTTTTTCTACTATATTTTTGATTACTTTTTCTACCCTTTCTAAGGCTTTTAATACTTTCTTTAGCTTTCCATTCTCTCCTTTTTCAATAGCCAATATAAGGAAGCCTTTTGCAATTGCAATTGGATTGAAAAAATAATGGGCTGTTTTAAGTCTAAAATCTATTTCTTTTTCCAAAGCTTTGTTTAGTTCTTCTTCAGCCTTCTTTCTTTCTGTTATATCGTGAAAGATGATAATACTCCCCATAAATTCTCCATTTTCATCTGTAAGAGGAAGAGAGAAAATCTCAAAATATTTACCTTTTATTTGCATTTCCTCCTTTAACTTTATTCTACTGGCTAATATTCTCCTTAATTTTGAAGAAATGGACAACTCTTCAATGCCTTTGCCAACAAGTTTTTCACCGAACAAATTTTCTGCAGATGGATTTGCCATTATAATGCGATTAAAATTATCAATTACAACAATGCCATCTATAAGCTGATTAACTAAATAGTCCAAAGCTATTGGCTTTATTGTTAAAAGTTTGTAATGGAGGAAATTATATGTCAAGGAGAGTCCACTTATTAAAAAAGCAAATGGAGTTAAATCTAATTGTGTTAAATCAATAACATATAACATGTTTCCAAAAATAGGGGCAAAAACAGCTATTAGAAGCAAAATAACTTGTTTTCTATATATGTATGGAGCATATAACAAAACTTGAAATAAAATAGAAATTGCAAAAAGAATGAGTAGATAAGAATATACAGCATGCACGATAGCCCATGCCCCATATTCAAAAGATAATAAGGAATATACTCCATAATCAATAACATTTATTTTTTCCCAAATTAAATTTTGACGACTCCATAGCAGATATAAAGTAATAAGAGGTTCAATAGATAAAAGAAGAATGGTTTTTTTATTAACCCATCTTTCTTTACCTACATACTGCATTATTAGCAAAAGCCATGTAGCTGGAATAACAACTATGCCAAAATATTGAATTTTAGCCCATAAGATTTTTTGCTGCAAATCATTGTATAATAGCTCCATTGCGTATCCTGTGCACCATATTGCAATCCCAACCATTAAAATAGCAGGAATGATACCTTTTTTCCTATAAAATTTTAGAATAAATAAAATTGGGAAAATAGCAATGAAGGATGATGATATTAAAAGCGATATGTAGAGTAAATTAAAATCCATCAATCTCTAAGCTCTCCAGTTAAATAAAAATTTCGAAAAAATAAAAGGAGTGTGTAGTCCTGAAATTTTTTCCGCTATTTTTATTTTTCCCATTCATATTATTCTCTCCTCCATAACATGAATAAGACTTTCTG
>CAZBXJ010000008.1:0-14591 GCA_964495775.1 uncultured Thermoplasmatales archaeon
CAATGGGTTTTGGTCCCGCAAATATATCTGTAATTGCCGAAAATGCTAAAAAAACGGTTCATGGATTTATCCTTGGGCCCCTTATAATTATTGATTGATAAATTCGAGTCAATCACATTTATTCATTCAACACCTCATAGTAAAAGTTATATCGTGCTTTTCATTAGGAAAATGGGGAGGAAAATGAAGAAAATATTGCCTGTAATATTGGCTATTGGTTTGATTTTAGGTAGTGTTACAGTAGGCAATGAAAAATTGAAAACAAATGCAATTAAAAAAACAGAGACAGAAATAATAAAGCTGGGGAACGTTGAAATAAAGGAAAATGAGGAATACATTAATGTGCTCATGGACAGTGCATATTATCTCCATGAAGCTGGCAAACCAATGCTACCATACTATGTAAAGGTATATTACTTCCCATTAGGTAGCAAAGTTAGCGTGGAATGTGAGCCAAAGAACATTGCAACGATGAAAATAGATAAGGAAATAGTTGTTGCTGAGCCTCCAAAACCAAAGGGGATGAATGAAATAAAAATTGAGGAAATTCAGCCTTTAAAAGAAACTTATCCAGCTACATGGTACAGTTATCATCTTGGAGGAGGGCTTGTTGATGGAAAAAGAGCTACAATTCTTGTTTTACATCTCTATCCAGTAAGATATGATGCAAATGAAAAGGAGCTAATGATTGCAAATGAATTTAATGTAAAAGTAGATTACATAGAGCCCAAAAAACTTCTTGCAAGTGATGAATATGATTTAGTAATCATTTGTCCAGAAGAATGGAGGGAAGCAATACAGCCATTGGTAGAGCATAAGAAAAATCTTGGAATAAGAACTTATGTTGAAACTGTGGAAAATATATATGCATCATATGAAGGAAGAGATGGGGCAGAGAAAGTGAAGTATTTCATTAAAGATATGATTGAGCAGTATGGAATAAAATATGTTTTGCTTGTAGGTGGCAAGAAATCATATGTTGTTGGCAATTGGGGATATGACGGACCATTGCATCATGATGACAGCCTGTGGTATTGTCCAGTAAGATATGTGGCATTGGATGATATGGCTGAACATGGATATATTAGTGATTTATACTTTGCTGACATATATGATGCAAATGGAAACTTCTCAACATGGGATACAAATAATAATGGAATATATGGAGAATGGAGATTTCAGGGAAAGGATACTTTAGATTTGTATCCAGATGTTTATGTTGGCAGGCTGGCATGCAGAAGCTTGAAAGAATTGCAAAATGTCATGGATAAAATAATAAGCTATGAAAGCAGGAGCGTAAGAAATGAAGATTGGTTCAAAAGAATGCTTCTTGTAGGAGGAGATACATTCAATGACGCTCAAAATATTTGCGAGGGAGAGGTATCAACAGACTGGTTCTATGAACATTATATGGCAGACAAATTTGAAAAAATTAGTTTGTATGTCTCAGATGGAACTCTTACATTTGGCTATACAGAACCAAACAAAATTGCAGGAAGATTTGCATGGATAAATGTTATAAAAACATTTAGCGAAGGGTGTGGAATGGCTGTTTTCGATGGACACGGAAGTCCCACAGCATGGGCAACCCATTTCCAAGGATATGCAAGCCACAGCGACCCATGGGTAAATGGACTGATGACCTATAATATGGATTTGCTCAGCAATAATGACATGCTTCCAGTTGTTGTTATAGGGGGCTGTCATAATAGTGAATTCAATATAAGTTTGTTAGATGACTTCAAAAATCCATGGACGTATCAGCCAACATATGAATGCTTCAGCTGGCACTTGGTTAAAATGGCAAAGAAAGGAGCAATAGCAACAATAGGAAATACAGGCTTGGGTTACGGAGCTGAAGGAGGAGACAGAAATGGAAATGGAATGCCAGATTGTGTTGAATACAACGGAGGATTCATTGAAGAGAGATTTTACTATGCATATGGAAAACTCGGCAAAGATATACTTGGTGAGACATGGGGAACAGCAATAACAGAATTCCTAAATGTATATCCAGGAATGAAAGATAGAATAGATTGTAAGACAGTTGAAGAATGGGTATTGCTAGGAGATCCAACATTAAAGATAGGAGGTTACTAACCTCTTTCCTTTATTTATACATTTTTATTGCATTTATTCCATTTTTTAAGTTCATTGATTCTGCAATGCTTTCGCATTTCACTCTTAAAAAGTAAGCTATTGGTTTATAATTTGTTTCTGAAAATGCCTCATAATTTGCCATTCCTTTACAGATAATAAGATTAGCTTCATTTAATTTTCTCTTCAATTTTTCAGATATTCCATTAAAATCGATTCCTACCGCAAACTTCCCAGTTGTTATTATTTCATCAACTACTTCATCAAAACCAAGTTTTTTTACATCCTCATATGTTGCATCAGTTAGGATGGGGTATTTTTTACAAACAAGCGTAAGGTGTACATCATATTTTTTTAATTCTTGGCATACAAGTTTGTCAAAAACAATCTCCCCGCAATTATCTGTAAAATACAATATTTCTCCTTTCAAAAACTTCTTTACTTCTTCCAAATCATCATGATATAAGCCTTGTTTTAAAAGCTCATCAAATTTTGCTTCCAGCTCTTCTGGCTTTGATGCGCTTCCTGCTATTCCAAAATCTATTGAATTTCCGGCTATTGCACAAAGAATAGATGCTTTTAGTTTATCTTCACTTGCTTCAATAAATTTTTTCGCTTTCGGCAATATTTTTAATGCAACTTCATTGCTCTTTTCTTTCAATTCTTTATATGGATCTTTATTTTCAAGCAAGTCATAAACCAAACCATGTATTTGCGTCGCTATTTCTGCGGAGCATTTTCTTTCATCATATATTTCTGCCATTTTTTCAACTACCTTTTTCATTATAAATGAAAGTTTTTTCTCATCTTTTGTTACCAGCTGGCTTTCAAAAAGTGCTCTATTGATTAAGCATGGCACACACCTTGGTTTCATTTTCATGTTTTGTGGAATGGTGAGGAATTAAAATACTTTTATATAAGAAACATATATGGCTATGAAAGAGTTAAAACAGGAAGAATTTGATGATTTTATTAGGAAGAATAGAATTGCAGTTATTGACTTCTGGGCTCCCTGGTGCATGCCCTGCTTGGCTTTATCCCCTGTTTTGGAAGAATTGGAAAATGAGTTTGATGGGGTTGCATTTGCAAAGGTGAATGTTGATAGAAATGTTGATTTGGCGAGGCAGTTTGGAATAATGAGTATTCCAACCATAATAATTTTTGTTAATGGAAAAGAGGCAGATAGAATAATTGGGCTTGTGCCAAAAGAGGAGCTTAGGGAAAGAATATTGACTTATAGTGGTAGCTTCTCTCCATAGAATTCATTTATTATTTCTGCTGCAGAAACATACCATGCAAGAAATGCACATATTAAGCCAATAGCCCCTCCTATTTTATGGCTGAAGTCATATATGCTGGCTAAGCCAAGAGCAAAGAAAGTGAGCCAGAGAGTCAAGAAAACTAATGATAATGCCTTGCTGATTTTCAATGAAGGAATCCACATGTAAAATGTGAAAATTCCCCATGCTATTAGCATCGCCCCGATTTCCTTTGCTGTGAAATGATAGCCCATTTTCTCCATCATTGCAATAAATCCAAAGGCAAGCCAGAAGGCACCATATGAAGAAAAAGCTGTGCCAGCAAAATTATTCTCTGCTTTAAAACTCCACATTCCCGCAACAAATTGAGCCAGTCCTCCATAAAAGAAAGCCAGTGCTACAGCAACAGTAGCTTTTATAATTCCAAGATTTCCTAATGATAAGATGAAAGTTGTTAATGCAAATGCTGCTAAACCCAATGGAGCTGGATTGAGCTTCATGAGTAGAATATAGGAAGAATATAAAAAATTTAGGAAAAATTTGAAGAGCAGGAGAAACATAACTGTGATTCATCGTGTGCTGTGAATTTTAATTTAAAAGAAAATAGTGTTCATTTTATAAGGCTAACAAATTCAACAGTCTTTCCTAAAGAAGGACCTGAGGTAGCAAAAATACCCTTCATATTAAAGCTACGCATTTTGGATTCATTTGTAAAATTGTTAGCTATATTGCTTCTTACCCTCATTTTCCTGACACTGATAAAAAACTTATATGGGAAAAATTATAACATTATGAAAAAGCTATTGGCACTGCTCATTGTATTTTTAATTCCAGTGACAAATGCATTTTTTATTAGGTCTGATATGAATTTGAATGCTGAGGAGCCATCTCCATTGCCATTAAATAAAAAAGTGATTGTGGAAGCAAATTTAACTTTTAGCTGGGGATTCGGAGCAATAATACCTTTGCCATTAACAATATATGTTGAAGCAGAAGATGTGCCAGAATGGCTGAGTGTTAGCATAAATCCTAGCCAGATAACTTTATCTCCTTTTGGATTGTTTGGCGGGGAAGAAAGCAAAACATTGCAAATATATTTGCAAGCAAATGATGAAATAGAGGCTTTTACTCCATACACAGTAACAATACATGCATATACAAATGGCAGTTTTTTAATTAGAGGGAGCGAGGCAACAGCAAAATTAACTGTTATGGAGGATTTTGTTGATAACGGCCTTTATATTGAAATGCCATCTGCAGTAAATATGAGAGTGGGAGAAACAGATACAATAACTTTAAACATAACAAATAAATGCAACGCTCCCATCTATCTGGAAGTTTATTTTGAAAATACAACTGGCTTCAATTTATCATCAAAAGAAAGAATATACATTGCATCAAAAGCAACTGAATCACTAACTATAGATGTAAAGGCAGAAAAAGTAGCGGAGAGTCGTGCAATTTTAAAATTTGTATACTATCCTGTTGCAGATTCAACAAGAAAGAATGGGATAGAAAGAATGCTGCTTCTTTCAAGCAGGGCGAAGCCAGGCGGAGGGGGAGCAATTGCAATTGGCTTGGTAATCATAATTATTGGTATAATTGCATACATAATATGGAAGAAGAAATTCTAAAAATAGTTGGGAGGCATGAAAGATACAGGGGGCAAGGAATTAACTTAATTGCATCTGAAAATGTTCTTTCTAAAGAAGCTTTGAAAGCTTTGCAGAGTGATTTGGCGGGAAGGTATGGAAGTGAATGGTATGGCGGTAGCAAATATGCAGAGGAAATTAAAGAAAAAGTTGAAGAGCTGGCGAAAAAGCTTTTTAATGCAAAATATGCGTTCGTAACTCCTTTATCCGGAAATATATGCGATTTGGCTGTAATTTTTTCTTTTACCAAACCATTTGATGAAATTGCTGGAATAGCCAAAGAAGATGGTGGATATCCTTTTGGATATGAAAAATTTGATAGAAAATTTTATCCACTGCCAGCAAAAGATTATGTAATAGATGCTGATAAGCTTGGAAGAATAAAAAGAGATTTTCCTTTAGTTCTTATTGCCTCTTCCATTATCCTCTTCCCTCATCCATTAGAAGCTATAGCAAAGAAATTCAATCTTGTTGTATATGATGCTTCCCATGTCCTTGGTTTAATAGCAGGAAAGGAATTCCAAAATCCATTGAAATACTGCCAAGCAATGATTGGTTCCACTCATAAATCTTTCCCTGGGCCACAGGGAGGAATAGTATTGACAAATGATGACTTTGTCGCTAAAAAACTTTCAAAATATTTACTCTTTGATTATGAAGAAGGCATTGGATTAGTAGATAATCCACATTTAAACAGGATAGCTTCTTTGGGTATTGTTATGGAAGAGATGATTAAAAATGGTAGAAGATACGCAAAGCAAACAGTAAAAAATGCAAAATATCTGGCTAAATGCTTAAATGAATTGGGAGTGCCAGTAAAATTTGCTGAAAAAGGATATACGGAGAGTCATCAAGTTTTGTTGGATTTGGGCGAGGAAACCTTCAATTTCTTCAAAAAGCTTGAGGAAAATCATATTTTCATTGATTGCATTGGAAGAATTGGAACAGCAGAAGTCACTCATATTGGAATGGGCGAAGAAGAAATGGAAGAAATTGCTCAGATGATGGCAGATGTATATAAAGGGAAAAACGTAAAAGATAAGGCAATAAAAATGGCAAGAGAATTTTACAAAAATTTTAGGTAATTACATATTTATATTACCTAAGATTATATCATTATGTTGCTTGAACTGGCTATATTGATAATATTTTTGCTAATCATTATACTTGCATCTGCAATAAAAATTGTAAGAGAGTATGAAAGGGGTGTAATATTTAGGCTTGGGCGTCTTGTAGGGGCTAAGGGGCCGGGCTTATTTTTCATAATACCAATATTTGATAAGATGATAAAAGTTGATTTGAGAGAGCATGTGATGGACGTGCCCGTGCAGGAGGCAATAACTGCTGACAATGTTCCTGTGAAAGTAAATGCTGTTGTTTATTTCCGTGTTATGAGCCCAGAGGATGCGGTTGTTAAAATACAAAATTACATTGTTGCAACAAGCCAAATGGCACAAACAACATTGAGAAGCATTATTGGACAAGTAGAGCTCGATGAGTTACTAAAGGAAAGAGAGAGAATTAATCAGAGATTGCAAACTATACTGGATGAAGCAACAGATGCATGGGGAGTGAAAGTTACAGCTGTAGAAATAAAGGATGTTGAAATCCCCGAAGGAATGCAGCGCGCCATGGCAAGGGCGGCGGAAGCAGAAAGAGAGAGGAGGAGCAGAATAATAGCAGCAGAAGGAGAGCTACAGGCAGCTGAAAAGCTAACAAAGGCTGCAAAAATTATAGCAAGTGAGCCTGCAGCTTTGCAGTTAAGAACTTTACAAACATTGGCAGAGATGTCGGCAGAGGGAACAACAAAAATATTCTTTCCATTCCCATTAGAATTTATAAAACCATTCCTAAAAGAAAAAGAAGAAAAGGAAACTAAAAGTTAATGATATAAACAGCCTTTTCCATTTTTTCTACTTTTCCATTCTTTGCAATAGCTTCAATGCATATTTTATGTTCTCCAAAAGCCTTTTCTTCCCATTTCCATGCTATATTTCCATTTTCAAAAGAAGCTTTTAATATGCCATCGATATACAAATTCACTTTTTGCAATTTTCCTGATGGCTCTGTTGTAACATTTGCTTTTATTGTAATATCTCCGATAATTATTGTTGCTGATAAAGTTGGAAAAATTGGACCATGGTCGAGTATATAAATTCCATTCAATGGCTTTTGCAAATCAATACTTATATTTACTTTTTCATAAGGTTCCTTCAAAGCTACTTGTGGATCCCCAAATAGATTTGTTTCATAATATACCCATCGCATTCCATTTTCATTTATCCTCCAGACATTATCCTCCTTAGAATAATGATTTGCTCTGCCAACCTCTCTTATATTTTCCTGAAAAACAGCTTTAAAGAAAGACTCATCGTATCTTTGTCCTGGAGAGTCAGTGCTATTTTCTCTCCCTAATCCATATCTGGAATTCATTATGCAAGCAAATGCACCATGTTCATCAAATGTTAAATGCTCTGCAAAACAATCGTCTTCATAATATCTATCTTCGGGATACCAATTATCAAAAGAGCCAGCTAAACAGGTTTGGGAATATAAGAAGAAATATTTTGTATTCTTCAATGCTTTCAAATCACTATTTACCATTTTCAATGCATATGTTGTCCATCCATGACCATCATGATTTACTATATGGATTCCTTTATTTAACAAAGCTATAAGTTCTTCTTTTTCCCAAAGATTTTCTCTATCATATAATGTTATTATGTTGTAAATAGAAGGAATGTAAGGCTTTATTCTATCTTTATGATTTCCTCCCCATTCTGCTTCTCCTCCAAAACCTAAATATTCTCCAAGCAAGAGAATTTGTATTGTATAGCTATCATTTGTTTGCTCATAAGCCTCTGTTTTATAAATGAAATTTTCAATTTCTTTTATTTTATCTACACATGCTCTTCCCGCCCATACCTCTGCAAACAAATCTGCTTCATCTTCATCGCTAACATCATTTCCAGTTGCATTCTCCCCCCATTTATCATCCATATCTGTATTGAAATTCCCATCTAAACAAGCATAATATACATCAGAAGGAATATATCCTTCCAAAACTTCTTGAGTCTCACCTAATGGCAAGCCAACGCAGGTTGCATACAAATAGCGAGGAGGAATTATATTGCTACTTTTATTCATTACATCCCCATCTCCTCCGAGCAAAACATAATCGATGCCCCAATTTAGGTAAGCCCATCTTATAAATCTCCTTATTTTGGCTTGTGTATCATTAAACAAATCTGTAGAATTCCAGAAAGAAGAATTGCTGATAATCTCTTCTACACTTACAATTTTAGTTTTTATTTGTTTTGAATTCTTATATTCAGCAAATGGTTTAAATGCATCTACAAATTTATCAGCTGTAATTATCAAATAATCATATTTTTCATCACAGCCTTTCACTGGATATGTATCAAGACTCCATTTGTTATCTACATATCTTTTCACCCATTCTTTATCTTTTTCAAGCCCTCTGTATAAATCATTTACTTTTCCCTCCTTTAATTCTACCTCAACTTTCATTTTATCATAGTAAAACAACATTCCATTTTTCCATTCCACAGGAATCAAATTCATAACTAAAATTTTGTAACCTCTAAGCCCATATACACCAACATATTCATATCTGTCGTTGATTGCATCCCCAATTTTTGGTAGAAGCTTTGTATTGCCAACATATAATGATTCTTCTCTCTTTAAATTATAAAATCCTAAGAAATGTTCATCACCACTAACTCTTATTTCTTTAACATCTTTTCCATATGGTATTAAAATATGCAAAGGTTTTACAGGAACTATATAGCCATTTATTTCATGTTGCTGACAACCATTAATTTTTACAATATAACCCCCATTATCTCTTTCTAACTTTATATTTTCAAAGTGGTAAATAAATTGCATTTTGGCTGTTTTTTCTTCAGCTGAAAAAGTTGGTATAAATAGAAAAGTTACCAATATAATGCAGATTAACTTCTTCATGTTTGTAATTTAATAAAACAATTTAAAATTATGTTTAACAATCGAAAAAGATGTTTTGACAAATTGAAAAATATGGAAAAGAACTGCCATAGCAATTTTCTTATGCAATGAGTCATTGACAATTCTATCATTCATAAATCAATAAAGTTAATTAATAGGAAAGATATCCGAAATAATGATTATTGATCCATGGGGAAGTCAGAAATATGAATACGACAAGTTATTCGAAAACTTTGGAATAGAGAAGTTTAGCGATGAACTATGGAAAGATTTTCCAAATCCTCCTTTTTTCTTCAGAAGAAATATAGTTTTCGGACACAGAGATTTTTATAGGATAAGAGAGGCAATAAAGAAAAAGGAAAAATGGGCAATTTTAACTGGATTGATGCCTTCTGGCAAAATGCATTTTGGTCATAAAATAGTGATTGATCAAGTCATATATTATCAGGGTTTGGGAGCAGATATAAATATAGCTGTTGCAGATATAGAGGCTTATGCCACAAGAGGATATTCTTTAAAAGAAGCTGAAAAAATTGCAATTGAAGAATACATTTTGAATTATATTGCCCTTGGCTTAAAACCATGCAGAATATATTTCCAGTCAAAAAATGAAGATGTAAAAGATTTAGCTTATATACTGGCAAAGAAAGCAAATTTATCACAAGTAAATGCAATTTATGGTTTTCAGGGTTCAACGAACATGAGCCATGTATTTGCACCTTTTATACAAATTGGAGATATACTGCATGTACAGCTTGAAAAATATGGAGGGTTACGCCCCACGCTTGTGCCTGTTGGTGTGGATCAAGACCCTCATATAAGGTTTTGCAGAGATATTGCAGATGCTCACCGCCTTTATAGCATAGTTCCTCAAAATGGGAAAGTGGGAATTTTTGTTAAAGTTGATGAAAATATGAAGGAATTGCTTGATAAGGCAGAAGAAGCTGTGGCAGAAATGGGTAAAATTTTGGAAAGAAAGGATGATTATAAGGCAATTTATGCTGAAGTTGATAACATTTACAAGCTTGACTTTGAGCTTGCTAAAATAGAAAGATATTACAACGAATATGCCTTTATTTTACCATCTTCAACTTACCACAGATTCATCTCTGGATTAGATGGAAATAAAATGTCAAGCAGTAGGCCACAATATGCTTTATTTCTAACAGATGAGCCACAAGAAATTAAAAAGAAAATATGGACAGCAAAAACAGGAGGTAGAGTAACGGCAGAAGAGCAAAGAAAATATGGGGGAAAGCCAGAAGATTGCATGATTTACGAACTGTTTACTTATGGAATTGTTGAAAGTGATAAAGAGCTTTTAGAGATAAAAAATAAATGTAAGAAAGGAGAAATGTTATGTGGAGAATGTAAAAAATATGCGTATCAGCTAATAAAAGAATTCTTGGAAAATTTGAAGGAAAAAAGAGAATCTGCAAGAGATGAAATAAAGGAATATCTAAATTAAACCTTTTCCAGCTCTATGTCTAAAATACCATTCCTGTAACTTTTTACTATTTTTTCAGAATTTACTTTTGAAGGAAGTTCTATTTTCTTAGCAAAATCTCCTGCTTTTATTTCCAATACATTATTTTTTGCATTAATTTCTATTTCTTTTTCATCTATTTCAGGAATCTCCAGAGTGACATATATTTTCTTTTCATCTTCCATAATTTCTTCATTTTCATCTTTGCCACCAATTTCTTTTATTTCTGGGACTCCATCTTCATTTATCCTAACGGAGTAGCCTTTTACAAACGGTTGCATATTAAATGCATTTTTAAAAACATCCTCAATAAATTTCTCCATTTCTTTGAAGAGCTTTTCGAATTCATCTTTGTCATCTTTCTTTTTCTTTTTATCATCAAACATTTTGTAAAAAATCAAAAAGAGGTATTAAAATATTGTGGAAAAGGAAAGAGGAGTGTTTATTTCCTTCTTCTTACCAGCACCAAAGCTAAGATGGCTCCAATTACCAAGCCAATTAATTCAAATCCTGGTCCCTCTGGGGCCTCCTTGACTTCAACTGTTCTCTCTGCAGAGTAATAACCTGTCTTTTCTGCTGTTATAGTTACTGTCTTTCCTCCTAAATCCTTCTCAGGCTTGTATTTGATTTCTCCATTTGCATTTGTTGTTCCTATTGTTTCACCATTTACTTTAACAGTTGCTCCCTCTATTGGCTTGCCACCTCTTGTTGTCACAGTTATTATTGTTTCCTTACCAGCTTCAATTTGTGGCTCCACATGAATGCGCAAGCCTATCCATATATCGATGCTTCCTGCCTCGTCACCTTCAACATATATCCTTATCTTTCCTGTTTGCAGTGGAATTATTCCAAATGTTAGCTTACCATTCTCATCTGTTTCTCCAACATCTATTCTTCCATTGCTTGCAGGCGTTTCAATTTCTACCTTCAAGCCAGCGCAGCCTTCTCCTGTCAATGGATGCTTTACAGCAATTGTTATTAAGTTCTCTTCACCAAGGAATGCAATCTTTTCTGCTGGCTCTGTTATTTCTATCGATGGTGTTGTAATTGGAAGGGTTCCATCTGCTTCAACATAAACGCTACCTTCCTCTTCTGCTTTGAATTCAAATGTTACATTTCCTACTGCTATTGCTGTTACATTTGTTAGATTGCCTTCTCCATTTACAATTTCAAGTTCATATACTGCTCCTTCTACATATCCTTCAAAGCTTGTTACTTCCTGCAATCCATGGATTTTGAGGGTTCCATTTAATGGCTCTCCATTCCATTCCACATTAAATACCAATGTCATGTTCTTATCGACATTCTTTACAAGCAATGTTGGAGTAACGCTCACGCTTGCCTTCGAAACCTCAAAGCTTGGCTCATTATCCAAATTATCATGTTTCTTATCCTTTGTCCTTACATATAAGTAGTATGTTCCTGTTTGTGTTATAACATTGCTAAATGTATCATTTGCTTTGTTGCCTTCATGAACCGTACCAATTAAATCCAAATCAAGTTTACCAGCATGCAAATCTGCTAACTGTGTTTCATTTAGGATATAATATTCAAATTCATCTTCATATGATGTATTTCCTCTTGTTATATTTACTGTAAATTCTGTCATCCTTCCGGCAAGAACATTTGCTGGAGATAATGCAACGTTCAAATCATGTGCTGGATTTGAAACAATGCATGCATATGCATACTGTGTTCCTCCATATTCAAATCTTGCAATGACAATTATATTTGTTGCAGCCTTTGTTGATGTTATGTTGAATATGTATTTGCCTTCTGCATTTGCCTGAGATAATGAAGCTATTTTTTCGCCCACTCCATATAATCCAGATTCATATACTAAAGTAACATTTGCATTGTAAATTGGCGCTGTCTTCGTTTTATCCTTAACTTCTACTTCAATTGTTGTTGGCGTATCGAC
Organism: uncultured Thermoplasmatales archaeon; assembly: GCA_964495775.1. Taxonomy (GTDB): domain Archaea; phylum Thermoplasmatota; class E2; order UBA202; family JdFR-43; genus JAPDJP01. Next base: position 12,403 of record CAZBXJ010000008.1, read on the forward strand.
TATTACAGATGTAGGTTGAGCGGAAACATAGCCTCCATCAACAACTTCAATTGTCTCGTTTGCAGTTCCTTTATCAGGCCATGTTACATTTACATAGATTTTACCGCTTCCAATTGTTGGAAATACTGTAATGTTCCATGTACCATTTCCTATATACTCATAAGCATCTCTTGGTGGAGCATATAATATATCTCCCTCAACGCTTATTCTATCTGTTACATTTTCATTATTTGCTCCTATGCCCAATGCTTCTGGGGTTCCATATGTATTCATATTTTCTCCAAAGATTTGTACCTGTATAATCTGGCTATTATTTGCTGGATCAAGAACATTTAATATCTTGTCAGCTGGTTTTAGTATCTTTATATTTACTGGAGGTGCTGGCTGTATTGTAAATGATTCCTCACCTACATACTCCCAATTTCCGTCTCCTGTTACATCAACTTTAACATCAATCTCGTAATCTCCCTCCTCCCACATTGGAGCAGCAGATAAGTTAAGTAACTTGCCAGCTACATTAAATGAGATGTTGCCATACATGCCAGTTGTGCTGTTGTACCATGCAAATAGTTCATCACCCTTATAAATTGATATGTTGAAGTTATTTCCTGGAAGTAATGCAGCACCATCTTCTGGATATGTAATCTGGAATGTTATTGTGCCTATGTCAAATCCTCCAACTGCTGTATTTTCTACCAATGTAATATTTGCGTCAACAGTATTTATTGTAACAATGTCATATCCAAAAGCATTTGGTGCAGATTCATCGCCAATGAAAGCAGTAACATTATACTTTCCTGCTCCCTTATTTCCTATATTTATGTCATGGAATACAAAGCTTCCGTCACTTCCAACATTTTTTGTTTCATAACTTCCATCTGGAAATGTAAGCTTTACTGTTGCTGCTGTTGCTGGCTGTCCATTCATCATTACTGTTCCTTCAATGTTAATGTAGCATCCCGGTATTCCGCTTTTAACATAATCAGCTTCATCAGGTGTTGCATTTACATCTAATGCAATTGGTTGTACATCAATAGGAACAGCATTTACTTCGCTATCAACACTATCAACAACCCACCATTTTCCACTCTTATCAAATAAAACTCCAGACCATCTTACATAAGGACCAGCTTGTGGTCCTCTTCTTGGTGTTGACTCTCCAGGAGCATATAGAGCAACATTTCCTTCTGCATTATTGACTTCAATGGTTGCGGTATCATTCCAGTTTGCTTCTGTTGGTGTAACCTGCAATGCAGATGAAAGATTTGCTATCTTTACTTCAAAGTTCTTCTGAGTTTCATCAACACCCCAAATATCAACTGAGTAGAAATATACGGTATGAATTCCTGGCTCACTTATGACAAATGATTCTGCATAAGTCTGCCATTCTCCATCATCAATCTTATATTTTGTTTCTTTTACTCCTGTCTCATCTGTTGCATTTAATGTTACAGTTACATTGCTTACATACCATCCCCATGGTGCCAACTCTCCTTGCAAATCATAAGTTGTTTCTGGAGCATTCATTACACTATTTGGCATTCCAGGTGTTCCTCCTTCCTGAAGGCTCTGTTCCCATCCACCTGTTTCATTTAATTCTATGGAATAATTCTCCACTGCAATATCTTCAAATGTTACGCTGGCAACAAGTTCATCCTGTGAATTATAAAGATAAACAGTATCTCCATCATTATTTAATACGCCTGCATCTTCAATAACTGCATAACTATAAGGTTGCAATACAAGATTTCCTATATCTCCAAATGTATTATTTGCTTCATCCTGTATATACCATCCTGACAAATTAATTGCAGTATCTGTAGGATTGTACAACTCTATCCATTCATTGTATGTTGAGGTTGGTTTGTACATGATCTCTGTAATTGTAACATTTGGAGGTGGCGCAATTAAGACGCTTGCTTTTGCCCCCTTTTCTTTGGGCATTACTGCAAATGCGCTTGCTAAGATTGCAGCTATAATTACCAAACTCCCTACCTTTCTCATTAATTTTTTCCCATACATCTTATTCCCCCTTTTTTAAGGTTGCCAACTAAAATACTTACCCTTTTTTAATCTTTTCTTTTTTATCCACATTTTGAACACTTAGAAATTCTTCCTTTTTTATAAATATTTTGATTTTTTTGAATATTGCCTTCTTAATTTCACAAATGAATCATAATCTATATTTA
>CAZBXJ010000009.1:0-13563 GCA_964495775.1 uncultured Thermoplasmatales archaeon
GTAGCTCAGCTAGGTAGAGCACCTGGCTTTTAACCAGGTGGCCAGGGGTTCGAAAATGCTTGGCTCGAGCCAAGCAACGAAAATCCCCTCAGGCCCGTATGACCCTTTATTTCAAACCCAAAAATTAAAATATAAGGTATAATATAGAGGAAGAAAAATGAAGTTTGATATATTGAAACACAAGCTTGTTCCGCATCATGAGATTCTATCGAAGGAAGAGGCAGAGAAATTGCTTAAAACATACAATATTAAGAAGGAGCAGTTGCCAAGAATGCTTGTAACTGATCCAGTAGCAAAGGCTATAGGAGCAAAAGAAGGAGATATTGTTAAAATAGTTAGGAAAAGTCCTACTGCTGGTGTTGCTGTTGCGTATAGGCTTATAGTAAAGGAGATAATATGAGGGAAGTTATAGACGCATTTTTTAGGGAGAGGAGTATAGTAAATCATCATATAGCATCATTCAATGATTTCTTAGACAGAAGGCTACAAGAAATAATAAATTCTACCAGAATTGGAGAGGGAGAGGGATTAGAAAGAGGTTATATACATCCAGAGATAGAAGGCTATAAAGTAAAGCTTGGCAGGATAAGAGTAGGAAGACCAATGGCAAGAGAAGCCAATGGAGAAGAGCATTTGATTACACCTATGGAAGCAAGACTAAGAGATTTAACGTATGAAGCTCCCGTATATCTTGAATTTATTCCAGTTATTAATGGAAAAATAAGGGAAGATTTGGCAGAGGAGGCAAGAATAGGACACATTCCTATAATGGTTAGATCAAAGAAGTGCAATATTTCAAGAGAAGTGCTAGAAGAGGAGGCAGGAAGAAAATTAAGCGATGAGGAATATGAAAAGAAACTTATAGAGTTGCAGGAAGATCCATTAGACCCGGGAGGATATTTCATTATTAATGGAACTGAAAGAGTGCTGATAACTTTGGAAGATTTGGCATCTAATAGAGTTCTTACAGAGAAAACAAATAGATATGGATATGAAGTTGAAACTGCACAGGTATTTTCTCAAAGAGAAGGATTTAGAAGCTTAATAGTTGTAGAAAAAAGAAAAGATGGCATTTTAATGACTACTTTGCCTAATGTGGCAAGCCCGATTCCTTTAGTAATAATTCTTAAAGCTTTGGGCTTGGACAATCAAACAATATTTGATAATATGGCTTCATATCCAGAGACAGAAGTATTTGTTCTTGCTAACATTGAGGCATGCGAGGAAGAATATGGAGTTAGAACGGAAGAAGAGGCAATAGATTACATAGGAAAGAAAATTGCGGGAGGACAAGCTAAAGAATATAGGAGAGAGAGGGTTAAAGAACTTTTAGATAGAACCATATTGCCACATTTAGGAAATGAAACAAAGGACAGGATAAGAAAAGGAATATTCCTCGCAAGAATGGGAGAGGCTGTTTTGGAACTTGCGTTGGGATATAGAAGAGAAGATGATAAGGATCACTATGCCAATAAGCGTTTGAAACTTGCTGGCGATTTGATGGAAGACTTATTTAGAGTTGCTTTCGTTGCTTTATGTAAAGACTTAAAATATCAGCTTGAAAGGCTTTATGCAAGGGGCAAGAGTGTTGAGGAAATAAGGATAAAGCCTTATGTAAGGCAGGAAGTATTTGATCAGCGTATCCATCATGCAATGGCTACAGGTAATTGGGTAGGAGGAAGAACAGGAGTTAGCCAGCTTTTAGACAGAACTTCCAACTTATCAACAATAAGTCATCTGAGGAGAGTTAACTCGCCATTGACAAGAAGCCAACCGCACTTCGAAGCAAGAGATTTACATTCCACACACTGGGGAAGGCTGTGTCCAAATGAAACACCAGAAGGTCCAAATTGTGGACTGGTGAAAAATTTAGCATTAACTGTTGAAATTTCTGAAGGATATCCTGAGGAAGAAGCAGAAAAGATATTGAGGAAGTTAGGAGTAAAAGAAGTAAAGAAAGGAATGAAGGGAGCAAGAGTATATCTTAATGGAGATTTAATTGGCATACATCCGGATGGAAAGAAACTGGCAGAAGTAATTAGGGAGAAAAGGAGAAGAGGAGAAATTGATAGGGAAATCAATGTTTGTTATTACGAGGAAAGTAATGATGTTGTTGTAAACTGTGATGCAGGCAGGGTAAGAAGGCCTCTCTTTGTTGTCAAAAATGGAAAATTACTTTACACCAAAGAAATGAGAGAGAAAGTTAAGAAAGGTGAGTTAAGCTGGAGCGATTTAATAAACATGGGGGTCATAGAGTATATAGACACTGAAGAAGAGGAAAATGCATATATTGCTTTAAGGGAAGAAGATTTGACGCCCGAGCATACTCACATGGAAATAGATCCTCTTTGCATATTGGGTGTGGGAGCAAGCTTGGTTCCTTATGCAGAGCATAATTCATCGCCCCGTATTACAATGGGAGCCGGAATGGGCAAGCAGGCTTTAGGATTTGCAGCAGCCAACTATAGAAAGCGCCCAGATACAAGAGGACATCTGCTCCATTATCCTGAAGTGCCAATTGTAAGAACTCACTCTGCCCAATACATTAATTTCTTCCGCCGTCCTGCTGGTCAGAATTTTGTTGTTGCTGTTCTCAGTTATCATGGTTATAATATGGAAGACGCTTTAATTATGAATAAAGCTTCCATAGAGAGAGGGTTGGCAAGAAGTACTTTCTTTAGAACTTATTCTGCTGAGGAGCAACGCTATCCGGGGGGGCAGGAAGACCATTTTGAAATTCCGGATCCAGAATGTAGGGGAGTGAGAAGTGAGGAAGCATATGTTCATTTGGCGGAAGATGGTATAATAACGCCTGAGTGCGAGGTGAAAGGAGGGGATGTTTTAGTTGGCAAAACCTCACCACCTCGTTTCCTGGAAGAACCAACTGATGTATTGGTTCCTCAAAAGAGGAGGGAAACATCAATTACAGTAAGACATGGAGAAAAAGGAGTTGTGGATAGCGTAGTTCTTTCTGAAACGTTAAGTGGAGCGAGGATGGTTAAGATAAAAGTTAGGGATGAGAGAATTCCAGAACTTGGAGATAAATTTGCATCAAAGCATGGACAAAAAGGGGTTTTAGGCTTAATTGTTCCTCCTGAGGACATGCCTTTCACTGAAGATGGAATAGTACCAGATTTAATAATAAATCCACATGCAATTCCGAGCAGAATGACAGTTGGTCACGTGCTTGAAATGATTGGTGGAAAAGTAGGAGCATTGGAGGGAAGATTTGTTGATGGCACACCATTTTCAGGAGAACCGGAGAAAGCGCTTAGAGAGGCATTGGTAAGAAATGGATTTAAGCATAATGGTAAGGAAGTTTTATATGATGGAGAAACAGGAAAAATGTACATTGCAGATATATTCGTGGGAGTAATCTATTATCAGAAACTTCATCACATGGTAGCTGGCAAAATACATGCAAGGAGCAGAGGGCCGGTTCAAATTCTAACAAGACAGCCAACTGAAGGAAGGGCAAGAGAGGGAGGATTGAGATTTGGAGAAATGGAAAGAGATTGCTTGATTGGGCATGGCGCATCAATGACAATAAAAGAGAGATTGCTCGAAGAATCAGATTTAACTATACAATATGTTTGTGAGAATTGTGGGCATATAGCTTTCAAGACAAGAAGAGGCTTTCTGAAATGCCTCCTTTGTGGAGATGATGCGAGAATTTATCCTGTTGAAATGAGCTATGCTTTCAAATTGTTGTTAGAAGAATTGCAGGCTTTAATTATTGAACCAAAGTTAGTATTGAAGGGGTTGGTGAAATGATTACGCCAGCAAAGAAAGTTATTGGGAAAATAGTCTTTGGTATGCTTTCTCCAGAGAAAATTAGAAAGATGTCAGCTACTCGTATTATAACGCCTGATACCTACGATGAAGATGGATTTCCAATAGAAATGGGATTAATGGATACAAGACTCGGAGTTATAGAACCTGGCTTAAGATGCAAAACATGCGGGCAACGAGTCAGAGATTGTCCCGGTCATTTTGGGCATATAGAGCTTGCTATGCCTGTCATTCATGTGGGATTTGCAAAAGTCATTTATAACATTTTGAGGGCTACTTGCAGAGGATGTGGAAATCTTTTATTGGAAGAAAAGGAAATAGAAAGGCTAAGAAAAACTTATGAAGAATTGGTAAGGAGAAGAGAGAACACAGCAAATTTGGCAAAGGAAGTTGTAAAACTCGCCAGTAAAGCAGCAAAATGTCCGTATTGCGGGAGGGAAAAATTGCCCATTGAGTATGACAAGCCAACAACATTCAGGGAAGCAGGTCATAAAATGACTCCTTCGGAAGTTAGAGAATGGCTTGAAAAGGTTAGCGAAGCTTTAGGAGATGATTTAAGACTTTTAGATATAAATCCTGAAGTAGCAAAGCCGGAGTGGATGGTTTTAACTGTATTGCCTGTTCCTCCTGTTACAACTCGCCCATCCATTACGCTTGAAACTGGAGAGAGAAGCGAAGATGATTTGACGCACAAGCTTGTGGATATAATTAGAATCAACCAAAGATTACAGGAAAATAGGGATGCTGGCGCCCCCCAGCTTATTGTAGAAGACCTGTGGGAGCTTTTGCAATATCATGTCACAACCTATTTTGATAATCAGACTAGTGGCATACCTCCTGCTCGCCATAGAAGCGGGAGAGCTTTAAAAACCCTTGCCCAAAGACTAAAAGGAAAAGAAGGAAGATTCAGAAGCAACTTATCTGGAAAAAGAGTGAATTTCTCTGCAAGAACGGTAATCTCTCCGGATCCAAATATAAGTATAAATGAAGTAGGTGTTCCTATTGAAGTGGCGAGGGAGCTTACTGTTCCAATAAGAGTAACTCCTCATAATCTTGAAGAAATGAAAGAGTTGGTTAAGCGCGGTCCAAATCCAAAACCACCTGCAGGCGTAGTTTATATTCCTGGAGTAAATTATGTTATTCGCCCTGATGGAAGAAGAGTGAAGGTAACGGAAGAAAATGCAGAAACAGTTGCCGAAAAACTTGAGCCAGGAGCGATTGTTGAGAGACAACTGCAAGATGGAGATATTGTTTTATTCAACAGACAACCTTCCCTGCACCGCATGTCCATGATGGCTCATAAGGTAAAAGTATTGCCATACAAAACATTCCGTTTGAATTTAGCTGTTTGCCCGCCATACAATGCTGACTTTGATGGAGATGAAATGAATTTGCATGTTTTACAAACTGAAGAGTCGAGGGCAGAGGCAGAGATTTTAATGAAAGTGCAGGAGCACATTTTGAGTCCAAGATTTGGTGGTGCAATTATCGGAGCAATTCATGACCACATAACAGGTTGCTTCTTAATCACTTATAAAAATAGAGAGTTTAGCAGGAGCGATGCAATGAGGATGCTTTCTGCAGCAGGTTATAGAGGAACAGTTAAAGGAAGCATGAAAGGAAAAGAAATATTTAGCAAAATATTGCCAGAAGGAATTAATTTGGAATATAAGGCTAAGGCATGTGTTGGATGCGAGAAGTGCTTAAAGGAGAAATGTCCATATGATGCATATGTTATTATTAAGGATAGTAAGCTTATTGCTGGAGTTATTGATGAGAAAAGTATAGGGGCATTTAAAGGAGAAATTATTGAATACATTACAAGGAAATTTGGAAATGATGCAGCAAGAGAATTTATTGACAGAGTTACAAAACTTGGAATAGCTGCTGTTATGGTAATGGGATTTACAACAGGAATTGATGATGAAGATATACCTGAAGAAGCTCAATTGCAGATTAAAGAAGAATTGGAGAAAGCAAAGAAGAAGATTCAACAGCTCATAAAAGCATATAATGAAGGAGAGCTTGAACAGATACCGGGAAGAAGCTTAGAAGAAACTTTAGAGATGGAAATAATGCGCGTTACAGGAAGAGCAAGAGACAGAACAGGAGAAATAGCCAGTAAGCATTTAGGTATGGATAACTCTGCAGTTATAATGGCAAGGAGCGGAGCAAGAGGAAGCATGCTCAATCTATCTCAAATGGCTGGATGCGTTGGGCAGCAGGCAGTTAGAGGAGAGCGTATTCATAGAGGCTATAGAAACAGAACTTTGCCGCACTTCAAGAAAGGCGATTTGGGAGCGGAAGCGAAAGGCTTTGTTTCATCAAGCTATAAGAGTGGATTGAGTCCAACAGAATATTTCTTCCACTCAATGGGGGGAAGAGAAGGATTGGTAGATACTGCAGTAAGAACTTCAAGAAGTGGTTATATGCAACGTCGCCTTGTTAATGCTTTGGAGAATATAAAGCTGGAAGAAGATGGAACAGTAAGGGCAACAACTGGAGAGATTGTTCAATTTACCTATGGTGAGGATGGCGTTGATCCAATGAGGAGTATAAGAGGAAAACCTGTTGATGTTGATTTAATTATAAGGGAGGTGTTAAATGAGTAAAGCCACGCTAAATGCTTTGATTAAAAGAGGGATAAGCAAAAAATTGGCGGAAAAATTAGCCAAGGAATTTACCTTATCAGATTTGAAGAAAATTAGTTATGAAGAGTTGGAGAAGAAAATTGGAAAGGATGCAAAAAAGGTTTTTGAAAAACTGGGGAGAAAGATAGAAAAGAAAGAGAAGAAGGAAAAGGTGGAAAAGAAGAAGGTTGAGGAAAAGCCAGAAGCGGAAGATAAAATTAAAGCGAAGGTTTTGGAAATAATCAAAAAGAAAAAAGAGTATTTGCCAGAGTCAGTCGTTAATGATATAATAAATAAAGTTAAGGAAAAGGGTTTGGAAAAATATTTGGAAAAGATAGTTGAAAAAGCCATTGAGCAATACAATCAGCATTTAATGGAACCATTTGAAGCGTGCGGGATGGTGGCAGCACAGTCTATAGGAGAGCCTGGCACACAGATGACAATGAGAACATTCCACTATGCTGGAGTAGCAGAAATTAACGTTACCTTGGGCTTGCCACGCCTTATTGAAATTGTGGATGCAAGAAAGGATCCTTCTACTCCTATGATGACAGTTTATCTGGAAGGAGCTTATAGAATAAATAAGGAAAAAGCAAAGGAAATTGCAAATAAAATTGAAGTTACACGGCTCATCAATATTGCTGAAATAGAAACAGATATAGGAAATATGAAAATTGTAGTAAGACCAAATGAAAAAGCCATGAAAAGAAAAGAAATATCAATGGAAGACATAATCAATGCTCTGAAAAAACTTGGAAAGGTTGAAATTAAAGAAGGAAAAAATGAAATAGAAATTCTACCAAAAGAAGAGAATTATAGAGAGCTAAGAAGAGTAAGTGAAGAGGTTAAGAATGTTAAAATTAAAGGAATAGATGGAATAAAAAGAGCAATTATAAGAAAGGAAGGGGGTGAATACGTTATATATACAGAAGGAAGCAATTTTGAAAAAGTTTTAGAACTTGAAGGAGTGGATAAAACGAGAACAATAACAAATGACATTCACGCAATATATGAAGTTCTTGGTATAGAAGCAGCAAGAAATGCAATAATAAATGAAGCCTATGACACACTTCAAGAGCAAGGTTTAAATGTAGATATCCGCCATATAATGCTCGTCGCCGATTTAATGACATCTGACGGCACCATCCGCCCAATAGGAAGGCAGGGAATAAGCGGGGAGAAGGGCTCAGTTATTGCGAGGGCAGCATTTGAAATTACAGTTGATCATTTATTAAGAGCTGCAAGGAGAGGAGAAGTAGATGAATTAAAGGGAGTAGCAGAAAATGTTATAGTTGGTCAGCCTATTAGGCTTGGAACGGGCTCAGTCGAATTAGCTATAGATGTTAAAAAGTTAAGTAAATTGAGTAAGGTGAAAAAATGATATCAAAAGAGTTGGCGAGAGTTGTATCTACAGGAAAAGTTCTATTTGGATATAAGCAAGCGATAAAGAAGGCGGAGGAGGCAAAAGCCTTTATTATATCCTCAGATTGCCCTTGGAAAAAAGAAATATTGGAAATTGCAAAAGATAAGCCAGTATATATCTATAAAGGCAATAATATCGAGCTTGGCTCTGCGTGTGGAAAACCATTTGGAGTGAGTGTTCTAACTATACTTGATGAAGGAAAGACAAATATTATGAATATAATCAAAGGATAAACATGAAGATAAAGCTTACCCAGCAAGAAATGCATTACATTGCGGTGGCAGAAGTTTTTACTAGAGTGCCAATTCTTGATTGTGTTGAAAGAGATAACAGAATAACATTTATTGTTGCAAAGGGAAAACTTGGGAAGGCAATAGGGAAGGAAGCAAGAAATATAAAGAGGCTTGAGCAAATTTTCAAAAAAGAGGTGAGGTTTGTAGAATATGATGATGACAAAAAGCAATTCATAATAAATCTATTTAAGCCATTTAAGCTGGAAAAAGTTGTAATTAATGAGGAAAAGAATAGAGTCAGTGTTGTTGTAAATGCAAGAGATAAAGGAAAAGCTATAGGAAAGGCGGGGAGGAATATTAATATAATAAGGGAAATTGCAAAGAGACAGCATGGTATTGAGGAAATAAAAGTTTTGTAATCACTTTCTCAACAATTTCCTGTAATATTGAGTTGTATCTCTGCACATTTTCTGCAACAATTTGTATCTTAAATATTCACTTTTGATTACACTAAAAAATATTTTCTTTGAATAATGAGAATAGTTTAGCTGTTTCCCTATAACCTTCCTCCATTCCCTTTCATATAGAGATAAATCAATATTTCTAAAATCATTTTTTGCAAATTTTTCTATATGATTTGATGCTATATTTGCAATAATCATAGACGACATATTACCCGCTCCTAATGCAGAATAGATATGGGAAGCTGAATCTCCAACTAAAATAACATTTTTTCCATATGATTTTACGGGTTTATCTAATGGAATACGCTCCTTTCCATTTTTCAGCTTTATATTTTTTTTTAAAATTTTGGAAAGCTTTTTTGAAGTATTTTGTTTTATACGAGCCAATTCCTATATTCCATCTTTCTCTCTTTGGAAAAAACCATGCATATCCATAATTAATTACATCTTTATTTAAAATAACATGGCATTTATCCTCATCATATTCTAAATTTCTGGCATATCCATCTACAGCAATTCCTATATGTGGCTCTCTTGCCCCAATATATTTTCTTGCGATGGAAAAAACACCATCTGCCCCTACAATTATTTTTGGTTTTATTTGTTGAGGATATAAAATTCCATCTCTAATTTCCTTTACTTTTTCTCCCATTCTTATTTCTCCCTGCTTCATTGCCTTTTTTGCCAGCTCTTTTTCTATTTCTTTTTTATCCGTCATCAAAATAGGCATTTCCAAAGATATACCTCCATATTTTGTATGGATTATTGTTTCCAAAATCTCTTTTTCAATACCTTTTTTACTATCATAAAAATCAAAAAAATCATACCCAGCAATTTTTTGTGTTATTCCTTCTCCACATGGTTTCATAAAAAAATCATTGTGCTCTTCAAACAAAATAAATGGAATTCCTCTCTCTGCCAGAAATTTTGCCAAACTTAAGCCAGCTATTCCTCCTCCTATAATTGCAATATCTGTTTTTTCCACACTATTATTTTTGCGGAATATTTAATTTTTAGTAGAATGCCAAGCCAACTTTACACTCCTAAGGCAACTCTATCTTTTTTTCAGTATCAATTTTTCAATGCCAATCCAATTATCTCACCTATATGCCTATAGCCATTTTCCTTGAGCCATTCCTTTGTTTCTTTTTCTATCAATCTAAAAATCTTTTCTCCCCTGTAATAAATTGCTGTTCCTACTTGCACCGCAGAAGCGCCTGCCATCATGTATTCTATAACATCTTTTCCATATGTAATGCCTCCCACACCAATAATTGGCAAATCAAAATTTTTTGCCAGCTCATATACGCATCTTACTCCAATAGGCTTTATTGCCTTGCCTGAATATCCTCCTACTTTATTTCCTAATACTGGCATAGCAACATCAATAGCAATAGCCATCGCCTTAACACTATTTATTGCAACAATTGCATCAGCTCCTCCTTCTATGGCTTTTTCTGCTCTTTTCAATAAATTTTCCATGCCAAGCTTAACAAAAACTGGTTTGCCCAGCTGTTTCACTTCTTCAACAGTCCTCCTTATCTTTCTTGTTGAATATTCCATTCCAACTTTTTTTGCATGGGGACAGCTTAAATTCAATTCAAAAGCTTTTACAAATGGCATCATTTTTTCTGCAACATAATAAAATTCTTTTTCATCTTTTCCAAAAATACTTCCAATTAAATTTTCGATTTTTATTCCTTTTATTTCCTTAACATATTCTTCAACACCTGGATTCGCCAAACCAATTGCATTTAAAATACCGCATTCAACTTCATGAAAAACGGGATTTTTGTATCCTTTTCTCTCATCCTTTCCAATTGATTTTGTTACGACTGCTCCAGCATCTTTGAATTTTTCCATACTTTCCTTAGTTAAATCTAAAATGCCTGAGGCAAGCATAAAAGGATTCTTCATTTTTATACCTGCTATTTCAATTTCAAGCATATTTTTAAATGCAATCTATATTTAAATTAATGCCATTCCTTAAAACAAAATGGTTTGGAGTTTTTGTGTACGATGAGGAAATAATAGATAAAAAACTCTTTCCAAAAAATGCAGATGAAATTGCAAAAAGACTTTATAAAATTCAGAAAGGAGAAGTGCTGGAGGAAGAGGAAGCTTTTAAAGATTATGATTTGGTGGTAGATGAAAACAGGCTTAAAAAAATAGGGAAATTAGGAAAAATAAAAGAGTTAAAGGTAAAAGCAGAGGATTTTGGCTATAGCAAGGAGTTGCTATTAAAAGCCTGCATAAAACTTGCAACAAAAAAAATTGAGGAAGAGCAAAAAGAAAGAACAAAACGGATTGGCGAGGCTGTTGATGCTTTGGATGACATAATAAAAATAACAAATATGGTGCTGGAAAGGCTCAGAGACTGGTATAGCTATTTTTCCTTTGAAGAGATTGAAGATGGTAAAGAATTGGCAGAGAAAATACTAAAAATGAAGATTGGGGGCAATGAGCTGGATCAGCTGGAAGAAAAAAGCATAAAAAGCATGGCAAGCCTTCTGCTTTCCCTTTACAAAATTAGGGAGGAAATAGAGAGGTATATAAGGGAAGTGATGGAAGAAATGGCGCCAAATGTGTGTAAAATAGTTGGTTCCAATATTGGCGCCCGCCTCATTGCCTATGCTGGAGGAATAGAAAAGCTGGCAACAATGCCTGCAGGCACAATACAAGTGTTGGGAGCTGAGAAAGCTTTATTTAGGCACATTAAAGATGGAACACCTCCACCAAAACATGGGATTATATTCCAGCATGAAATGATAAATAGGGCGCCGAAAAACAAAAGGGGGAAAATTGCAAGATTGCTTGCTACAAAACTTGCTATCGCCGCTAAAGCAGATGCATTCACAAAAAATTATATAGCAGATAAGCTAAAGAAAGAAATTGATGAGAGATATAAGGAAATAATGAAAAGCTAAAATCTTCTCCTGATATATAGGATTGCAGTAGTTATAATGGCAATAACAAAAACCGCTATAATTACATGGCTAAGAGGAGTTGCATCTTCATTGGCTTGCCTTTCCTTTTCAATTGTTTGAGCATCCATGCAGTAAATTTTCCCTCCTGCAGAAAAGAATACTTTTCCATTTACTGCAACAATATTTGAAAGAATGGGAGTGGTTATGTAATTATAGAGTCCTTCAATTTCATAAGATGGAGCATAGCTGAAAGCAACATTGCCATCAGATTTATTTACAGCATAAAATCTTCCATCAGTCGAAGCAGTGAAAACATAATCTCCATATTTTTTTATATGGCTAATGGAGGCGTTGCAACTGAAAGCCCATACTAAATTTCCTTCCTTATCTAAACAATATATATTTCCGTCATAACTCCCAGCATATATGTAGTCATCAAAATCTATATCGATGATGCTCCAACCAGCTGTAAATTTCCATTTTAATTCTCCATCCTTATCCAAACAATATACATTTCCATCATAGCTTGCTACATAGATATCTCCATCAACAAAAACATCAGTAATTTCTGCCTCACATTTATATTTCCATTTTCCATCCAACGGATAAATTTCATTTTCATCTATAACAAAGAGTTTTTTATTATAAACAACGAAACTTGCGTTAGCATCAGAAATTTTTTCCTTATTTGCATATATTCCATCGCTTACAATATAAATTTTATCTCCTATTTCAACGTCCTTCCCTCCCTTCCATTTCCAGATCATTTTTCCATCTGAGGAGAATGCATATGAAGCATTTTCTGTTACAACATAAAGCTCATTTTCTGCTTCCATATCAACAATTTTTCCATCTAAAGCTTTGCTCCACAAAAGGCTTCCATTTTCATCAAATGCATAAAGGCTATTTTCAAATCCTGCATAAATTATTTTTCCATCTGTAGCAAAATCTGCAGAATGATAATTCATGTCAGAGAATTCATAATCCCACAGCAATTTTGCTTCTTCTCCCTTTCCCTTATTTCCAACTACATAATTTGGCTCAAAATCATACGGTACGCCAACAATTTTTACCCAGCCAGCAGGAGGAACATCCCTCACTCCTTTTAATTTATAAAGACTGCTTGTATTCCAGACATACGTTGGATTTCCCCAGAAAGCCCACAGAGAATTGTTGAATATCATCTTTTGGCTGGTAATTTTGCAATCTGTTGTAAAATCTGTTATTGGAGGAGTTGACATTATTTTTTTAACAATATCTGCATTTATCCTCCCATAATATTTTTTGCCAAGTTCTTCAAACTTTATATCTCTCTCAGAAGGAGTGTAAAATAGAGTATAATATTGATATCCAGTTGCATTTAAAAGTAGGTGAGCCAGCCTAAATATTGGTGCTTTTATTACTTCATATCCAAGAATATCTCTCCTTACCCTAAAATCAAAAGGATTGTTTGCGCTCCATAAAAATCCATTTTTAGTTCTCACCAAATTGTAATGATATAATCCGAATTCAAATAAGGCAATTTCTTTTTCCTTAGCATCTGCAATAAGCCATTGAGCATTCATTACCCCTGTATTTCCTTTAAGCAAATAATACACAACATCATCAATACTCTCGCCATACTGAATTGCCATTCTAGCTCTTATTGCTAAAGGTATTCCTTTCAATTTATACCATCCCTGTATAAATGTTGTTTCTATCATTGCAATACCAGCATCATTCTGCCAGTAATCTTCATCGCTCCATATGTAGCCGGGAGAGGTAGCTATAATGAGGCGGTGCCCGTTGCTTGGTTCTATATCCAAAATTACATTCCACCTTTGAGCAATATAATAGCTATACCACCACCCTCCGCACCAGACACTATCAGATATAACAATCCCTCCATCTTTTGTTGCATTGCCAACTGCAGCAAATCCATTGCAATGATGAATGGGATACATTGCAGAAGCCAATTCTGTTTCTTTTCCTTTTAAGGAAGGAAATATTTCCGCCAATGAGTTAAAAATGTCTTTTAACGGATGAAATCCTTTTTGTGGATTGGTTAAAATGCTCATTAATTCATACATTTCATTGAGTGTGAGAATGTCTTCA